>NZ_RAWR01000035.1:0-54375 GCF_003986945.1 Corallococcus sp. AB018
CCCCCGACGCGGCCCCGGCGTCTCCCACCGAGGCGCACGCGCCCCGCGCCACGGGATTGCCCAGAGCGGTGTGGGCCGCGGTCGCGGCGCTCTACGTGGTCCTCTTCCCGTACCACCCGGGCCTGCGCTCGCCCAACGAGCTGTGCCGCCTGTGGCAGACACGCGCCCTGGTGGAGGACGGGACGCTGGAGATCAACCGCGCCCTGCGCGACTACGGCCCGGTGGGCGACCTGTCCGTGATGGACGGGCGCTACTACCCGTCCAAGGCGCCGCTGCTGTCCTTCGCCGCGGTGCCCGTGTACGCGAGCCTGAGGCTCCTGGGAGGCAGCCACCGCTACGCCGTGCCGGAGGTGCCGCTCGTCTTCTTCAGCCGCCTCTTCCTCACGGTGCTGCCCACGCTGGGACTGCTGTGGCTGGTGCGTCGCTTCCTGCGCGCGTTCCTGTCGCCCGTCGTCGCGGACGGCGTCACGGTGACGTACGCGCTGGGCTCGCTCGCGTTCAGCTACTCGCTGCTCTTCATGAGCCACCAGACGACGGCGGTGCTGCTCTTCGCGGGCTTCTACGCGCTCTGGAAGCTGTCGCGCGGCGAGTGGCGCGAGCGTGGCTACATCGTGGCCGGCGCGTGCGCGGGCGCCACCGTCGCCGCCGAGTACACCGGCGCGCTCGGTGTGCTGGGCCTCATCCTCTACGCCGTCCTCACCGTGCCAGGCACGCCGGAGCCGTGGGCCGCGCGGCTGAAGAAGCTGGGCCGGGCCACGGGGCTCGCCGTGGTGGGCGCGCTGCCCTTCATCGTGGCGCTGGGGCTCTACCACCAGGCCACCTTCGGGCACCCGCTGGAGACGGGCTACAAGCACCTCAACGACGCGGCCTACCAGCCGTGGCACCTGGGCGGCTTCCTGGGCATCCGCACGCCGGATCCGCGCGCCTTCGCGCTGTCGTTCTTCTCTCCGCTCAGGGGCCTCTTCACCCTGTCGCCGTTCCTGCTGCTCGCGCTGCCCGGACTCGTGCTGCTCAAGCGCCTGGGCCGGACCTCCGCGGAAGGACGCGCCCTCTTCTGGATGTCCGCGGCCACGCTCGCCGGCTACACGTACTTCACCTCGTCGTTCACCTACGACTCGTGGGGCTGGACGACAGGCCCCCGGCACCTCACGGGGCTGGTGCCCTTCCTGCTGCTGCCCGCGGGTCTGGTGCTGGAGCGGCTGCGCGGCGCCGGCAGGCCGGTGCTGTCCGGCATCGCGGCCATGCTGTGCGCGGCGTCCGTGCTCATCACGGGCCTGGCCACCTTCGTCAACTACATCCCCGACGACGTCTCCACCCCCGTGCTCGCGCTGGCCCGGCCGCTCATGCTGGACGGCTACCACCCGCCCAACCTGCTCGCCTGGCTGGGCCTGCCCACGTCCCTGGCCGGCGCGGTGCTGTTCGCGGCGCTCGTCACCGTGGCGGCGTCCGTCTTCGGGGCGCTGGGCCGGGACGCGGCCGGACGCGCGCCTCCGCCGGCGGTCTGGGTGGCGGGGCTCGCCACACTGGCGGTGCTCGCGAGCGCGCAGGCGGTGTTCACCCGGAACGACCGGGCGGATCAGAACGCGGTGCGCTTCCTGGAGTCCGTCTGGCTCCAGCCCCCCGGCCGCCCCACCGCGCCCTTCTGGCCCCAAGCCGGCTCCTGAGCGCGTGGCTATACTGGCCTCCCCCTCGCTCGGAGACCGTGCATGACCTCGCGGTGGTTCCTGCTGTCCACCCTCCTGCTGTGCTCCCCGGCCCTCGCCCACGCCGAGGACGCCGCCGCCCTCTGGGACAAGAGCTGCAAGAACTGCCACGGCCCGGACGGCCGCGCCCAGACGCGCATGGGCCAGAAGGAGTCCATCCCCGACATGAGCCGGGCCTCCTGGCAGAAGAGGGAGTCGGACGCCGAGCTGCGCAAGGTCATCGCCAACGGCTCGTCCCACAACCCCAAGATGAAGGCCTACAAGGACCGGCTCACCCCGGAGCAGATGGACGCCCTGGTGGGATACATCCGCACCTTCAAGGCCGAGGCGAAGGAGTAGCGCTCGTGAATAACCCTTCGCGTCCGGGCGTCGTGGGGATTGGGAGAATTGGAGCCGCCATGAAGACCCTCACCGTCGCCATCGTGTTCTGCCTGTCCATGGTCAGCCTCTTCACGTCGGTGCGCGCCGACGCCAATGCCTTCCCCCGCCTGGAGCCGGGCATCTCCCAGCCGGTCGCGCTGATGCCCAAGGGCGGAGACGGCAAGGGCGGTGGCAAGGGCGGCAGCGACGGTGGCAAGGGCGGCGGCGAGGAGGATGAAGAGGAGTACCGCCGGCAGACCCGCGCCCTCTCCCAGAAGGCCGCCCTGGAACTGGTGGATCCCGGCGTCCTGGACGACATGCTCCGCCTGCGCGCCGCCGTGCGCGGCGGCCACCGCTGACGCCGGGCTACCTCGCAAGAATGAGGGGGCTCGCAAAGTTTGCGCAGCCCCCTGACGTCACACGGCACCCCCCCGCATCGCGGACATCCCTTATTCCGGCGGGTTGAGTGCCGGAATTCCCGGCACGAAGCTTGCTGTTCAGTGGCTCCCAAGACGTACCTCCCCCAGGGTACGTGAAGGAGCCCCAGATGGTGCGTCGCCCAACCCCCCGCCGTCAGTCCCGTGGCTTCACGCTCCTGCTCGCACTGGGCGTGGTCACGCTGGTGACGATGGCGGTGATGCTCAGCTACAGCGTGGTGGGCCGCGAGGCCGACAGCCAGGCCGACACCCGCCGCCAGAAGCAGGCGTTCTTCGCCGCCGAGGCGGGCCTCGCGGAAGGCCGTGAGACGGTGCGCCTCATCATGGCCAACGCCAAGAACCTCGGCGAGCTCACCATCGACCTGCGCGCGACCCTGGGTGCGCCGGTCAACGACATCCCGGGCCTGGGCTCCGCGGCCCGCCCCTATTTCGAGCTGCTCCCGCCCGGCGGTGGCGAGGTGTGGAACCGCTACGAGCTGCTCACGAGCACCCTGGAGGATGCCGAGCTCCCCGCCAACGTCGACTACCCGGAGCAGCGCAACGTGCGCTACCGCGTCTTCGTGCGGGACGACGACGACAGTGATCCCAGCCCGGAGGTCGACGGCAACCAGCAGGTGTGGGTCGTCTCCATCGCCGAGGTGGCGAATCCCCGGGGCCGCCCGACGCGCTCCGTCGTCCAGGCGCTCGTGACCAACGTGAGCACCCAGTCGATCGTCGGCCCTGGCACCCCCTCCGGGAACGCCAACATCAACAACTAGTTCCCGCAGCCGGTGGCACCGCCGCGTCCCTTTTCCAGAACTCCTGCCTCCCCCCGAGCCCTCCATGAAACGCCTGACTCCCCTGCTGCTTCTGCTCCCGGCGCTCGCCAGCGCCCAGGACCGCGGCGAACTGGCCTTCAACAAGGCCTGCGCCAAATGCCATCCGGCCGAGGTGCAGAAGCGCTCCTTCGGCACCCGCGCACCGGCCGGCCCCCCCATGGCCACGGTGCTGCGCAGGAAGAGCCTGGAGGAGATCCGCACGTGGACCGTGGCACCGCACCGGATCAACCCGAAGACCAACTGCGACACGCGGCTCCTGGCCCCCGACGACATGGACGCGCTCGTGAGCTTCCTGGCGACGGTGACGGTGGCCACGCCGCCTCCGCGCCGGATGCTCCTGCGGCAGCAACTGGAGCAGGGCGGCACGCAGAAGGTTCGTGAACAGCCCGAAGCCGAAGAGAAGGCGAAGTCCCAGCCCAAGAACCAGGGGAAGAAGTGATGCGGACGTTCTACAAGGGACTCTTTGCCCTGGCGCTGACGCTCTCGTCGCCGGCCCTGACGGCCACCACGCCCACCCAGCTCTGCCGCAACGACCTGGACGAGGACGCCCAGGGTGACTTCAAGCTCGGTCCGGACGGCCTCACCGTCGCCAACGACACCATCATCCTGCGCCCTGACGGCCGCCTCCAGCTCAACACCAACCTCAAGAAGCTGGACTCGGAGAACATCACCTTCCCGTTCGACCAGCGCGTCACCATCAGCTACGTGTACGAGTCCGCCGGTGCGTCGCACGCGCTCGGCTACATGTACCTGGATGACGTGAAGGACCGCCACTACGCGGACGCCAACGGCAACCTCGTCGACCTCAACAACAACGGCATCCTCGACCTGCACGAGGCCCTCTACAACCTCACGCCGGCGGACGACACCAAGCTGACCCACAAGTACATCGGCGTGCTGCCGCGCCGCTGTGACAAGACCTTCACGTCCGGTGGCATCAAGTACAACCATCCCGAACTGGCGATGGACAAGGACTGCAAGGAGAAGTTCGAGTCCCAGCTCGACACCACGGACGCGCGGCCAGGACGCACGTCGGGCGCCTACAACATCAAGGCGGACTGGGTGGGGCTGCAGATGCCCCTGAACAACAACAACTTCGACACTCCCAAGGACCTCTCGGACAACGACGCGTCCGACAAGGGGTTGTTCCCCCACATCCCCAACCTGCTGGAGCCGAGCGCCGCAGCCAACGGCTATCTGGGCCTGGGGCGCATGGTCTTCCTGCTCGCGGATGACGACAGCGACAAGACCGTCTTCCGCAAGCTGGGCCCCGTGCAGGATGCCACCACCGACAACGACGGCATCCCGGACTACGACGTCTCCAAGTACGACTACCGCGGCCTCGAGCAGTCGGTGAACCCCGACCCCGGCATCACCGCCCGTGACCGCACGGTGGACCTGGGCCTCATCGAGGGCGGCAAGGAGATCGTCTTCTTCGCCATCGTCTACTACGACGCCCGCCACAACCTGGACAACGACACGGTCGCGCCCTGCCTCAAGCGCAAGAAGTACTCGGACAACGCCGCCGAGGACGGCAAGTGCCTGCTGCACCTGCGCACGTCCATCTCCGTGTTCTTCTCCAAGGCCACCTGGAACATGGACCAGAACTTCCTGGCCCCCGCGGACAACAAGGTGGCCGAGCGCAACATCGGTTGCGAGTACTCCGACCAGTGCAACCCGCCCGGCTACAAGGACGCCTGCACCATCGTCAACACGAACAAGAAGGCCTGCGGCTGGCTGGACGACGCCACCCTCCAGCGCCTGAACACGAACACCTACAACAACCTGCTCATGCCCAAGGAGGGCGTGACGGTGATGCGGCCTGGCACGGAGCCGGGGCTCGAGAAGAAGGAAATCGACCGGATGAACTACATGCCCCACGTCATCGTGGGCGCACCCACCACCGACCCCTTCCGGTGGATCCTCGGCTTCGAGGACCTCAACGGCGGTGGTGACCGGGACTTCAACGACATCGTGTTCCTCATCAACAAGGAGAACGGCGGTGGCGCCAAGTCCACCACCATCACCTCCAAGGTGCTGAGCCCGGAGGGCGATACGCCCGGCCAGAACTTCACCATCACCAAGGTGCGCTTCCGCCGTCAGGACGACGTGGCGCCCTACGCGAAGCCCGGCAATCCCCCCACGGAGATCCGCAAGGACTGCACTTCAGCGCCTTGCTGGACCGAGGAGGCCAAGAATGCCTGCACGTCGACCGGCATCCTGCCCACCATCACCTATTCCATCGCGGTGGACTGCCGCACCTTCGACCCGGTCAACATCAAGTACAACGACAACCCGAACCCCACGTGGGTGCCCGTGGTCTTCCCGGCCCAGACGCCCGCCGCCCAGGAGGTGGAGATCGACATCCTGGCGCTGGGCCTGACCGGTTCGCAGCTGTGCTGGAAGGTGGACATCAGCAGCCCCAACGAGCAGTGCCGTCCCATCATCGACGACGTCGACATCGGCTATCAGGCCGTGCGCGCGGGTGCCTATTCGCGCGCCACCCCCACCACGGTGGGCAACGTGGTCATGTGGGGTGTGAACGAGACGCCGGGACAGAACTGGGGCACGGGTTGGCCCTCCGTGGAGAGCAGCCTGCCCGCTCCCGGTATCCGGGCCTATGACGGCGCCAAGGACTACACCCTGCGAGGCCGGTTGTACCTCCAGTCCATCTACGACCCTGAGAACCCCGAGACGACCACCAACGAGCAGCAGTGGGAGGGCGGCCGCGTGATGGCCGTGTCCATGACCTCCGGTGAGCCGCGCAACCGCAAGCTCTACTCGATGAACGCCGCGGGCCAGCGCAAGGAGGTCAAGGAGCTGGCCGGCACCGCCGACAGCGTGCTGTTCCCGGACGTGCTCTGCAACGACTACAGCGAGATCGACAGGCGCTATCCGTATGACCTGAACAAGGACAACATCTGCGGCACGCCCACCATCACGCAACCCCCGGGGACGGACAAGCACATCACCGGCGACCACAACGACCGCGACTTCCTGGTGGACTGGCTGTACGGCTACGAGAACCGTCACGCCGCCGGGGCCAACAACGCGCGCCGGCCCTGGCCCATGGGCGGCGTCAACCAGTCCACCGTGGGCGTGGCCGTCCCGCCGTATCAGGACTCCTGGTACCAGGCCGCGAAGGCCAGCGAGCGCGACCTGTACTTCAAGAACTTCATGACGCCCCTGAAGGAGCGGAGCAGCATCGCCTATGTGGGGACGATGACCGGTGTGCTCCACGCCTTCGACACGGGCGAGTATCGCGCGGCCCTGAACGACGAGTGCGTCTCTGGCAGCCAGTACCGGGGCTTCTTCGTTCCGGAGAAGTGCGGCACGAAGGAGAAGCCCGCCGAGCGCATGTACGGCAAGGGCAGCGAGGTCTTCGCCTACATGCCCAGGCTGATGCTGGGCCAGTACCGCAACCAGTACGTGCGCTTCCGCAACTCCGGCACCCTCGTGCGCCCCCAGATGGACGCCACGCCGGCCATCGCCAACGTGGACCTGGGTGACAAGAACGGCTGGGACGCCAGCATCAAGTACGACTGGACCCCGCTGACCACGGAGAACAAGAAGCAGGGCGCCAAGACGGTGCTCGTCTCCGCGACGGGCAAGACCTCCCCCGTGGTCTTCTCGCTCGACATCACGAATCCGAAGGACTCGTGGTACCCCTCGCCCATGTGGGAGTTCAGCTTCATGGACACCGCCATGGCCTCCTACTTCAGCGCGGCGCAGGTCCTGAACAGCGCCGTGCTGCTGCCGGACAACAGCGGTTCGCGGCACGTCCCCAACGTCGCCCGCATCTCCTGGGGCTCCGCGGATGAGAAGGACCGGCGTTGGGTGTCGGTGGTGGGCACGGACTACCAGCCGGCGGACAAGCGCGCGGGCACCGTCTACGTGCTCGACATGAAGACGGGCCAGCCGCTCGAATCCGGCTCGGGTCCGGCGGGCAAGTACGCGGGCGTCATCACGCTGGAGAAGGGCTCCGGCGTCGCGGCGGCGACGCCGATGGTGGACCTGGACCGGGACGGCAGCTACGACGTGATGTACGTCCCCACCACGTCCGGAAGCGTCTGGCGCGTCAACTTCAAGAAGGTGAAGATCACCGACCCGGCCGGCGACCAGGTCCAGAAGTGCATGCTGGCGCATGCCGCCACGGCCCTGAAGGACCACAAGGACGCCGCCAGCCAGACGGCGCTGGAGCTCCAGCAGCTCTACTCCAGCATGGCGGTGCAGTTGGTCACCACCAAGACGGGGCCGGCGGTGCGGTTCTACTTCGGCACCAGCGACAATCCGGATGAGTACTCGGACGGCTATCCCGAGTTGGATCCCAAGAAGCCCACCTACCAGTACCACCTGCTCGCCTTCGAGGACTCGGACCCGACCGGCAGCAAGCCGTGCGCGGAGCTCAAGCCCCTGTGGGTGCAGAAGATGGATGCGGGCCAGAAGCTGTGGGGCGGTGTGGCGCTCAGCGAGGAGAACGTCTTCGCCGCCACCGCGGCGGGCACGGCCGCGGACATCTGCAACCTGAGCGATACGCTCAAGGGTCAGTCGTACGTCGCCAACAAGGGGACAGGCGCACTGATCAGCAAGAAGGACAACAGCTTCCACGCCATCGTCGCGCCCGTCATCCATGACGGCTTCGTCCTGCAGGGCACGGTGACCGGAGATGTCGCGCCGACGCCCGCGCCTGAGAACCCGGACGGGAAGCACAACAACCCGACCGCCAATGGTGGCGTTCCCCGTTCGCAGATCATGATGTGGGAGCCGCTGCCCGACGGGAGACTGCCGCAATGAAGCAGCGTGCCTCACGAGGCGTCACCCTGTTGGAGGTCATGGCCACGATGACGGTCATGCTGCTGGGCGTCATGGCGGCCATGACCGTCGTGACCCAGACGAGCGCCTCCAACCGGCGCACGCTGACCGCCAACCAGGCCCAGGTGATCGCGGAGCAGGCCCTGGAGCGGGTCATGACGCTGGGCTGCCTGAACCCGACCTGCAACAACCTGCGGGACGAGAACTACTCCGTCTGGCAGACGGCTTCGGGGGCGCTGCGGACCATCGCGCCCACGGAGCCGGGCCTGGTGGCGAGGGAGTACAGGGTGAACATCGACGTGGACAACCCGAGGGAGCCCATCACCATGGAAGGGGCCAAGGTGGGCTGGCCCCCGCTGGACCGCATCGTCGTGGCGGGAGCGCCTGGCACCGTCGTGAACGTGCGGGTGTCCGTGAGCTGGGATGAGCCGGGGTTTCGCTCGGACCGGCAGATGGTGGTCCTCCAGACGCGGATGGCGCCATGAAGACCTCCTCGTTCCAGGGCCGGGGGTTCACGCTCCTTGAGATGATGATCGCCAGTGCCCTGGGTGTCGTCGTCATCACCACGGGGCTGGTGGTGGGCACCCAGATGCAGAAGCGCGCCCTCTTCGAAGAGCAGACGATGACGGCGCAGGTGACGGGCCGGACCGTGAAGGACGTGCTCGTCGCCGACGTGTGGCGGGCGGGCGTGGGCATGGGCAACACGCCCATCGCCTTCGACGTCGACGATGAGCGGTCCGCCATCACGGTGTGGCACAGGGCCGACCTGACCGCGGACGCGACCTTCGTGCAGGCCCCCACGGCGGCGCTGGCCTCGGACGCCCTCCAGCTCTACTGGGGTGAGACGAACGGAGCCATCACGCTGGCGTCATGCCCGGGGGGAGACTTCCGGAACGGCAATACCTTCTGCGCGCTCCCCGAGGCCCCCACGGCCCTGGTCACACCCAGTGGCCCGACGCTCGCGGTCATGGCGAGCGGTGGCCGCCGGATGGCGTGCCCCGTGAACATCACCGCCGTGGCGCCTGGCGCGCCCGGCAGCATGTCCACCATCACCACCGACGGCGCCGACAAGAACCCTGCCTGCATCGACGGCGCTGCCGCCTGGAGCGGGCCCACAGGGCTGGCCATTGACGTCGTGAACTGGATGGCCATGCGGCTGGGGGGCGTGGCCTACCGGGTGAACTGGAGGAACAACATCCCCACGCTGGAGTACCGGCCCGTGGGGGAGGCCAACTGGTTGCCGCTGAGCCGTGACGTGGAACAGCTCACCGTGCGGGAGGGGCTCATCGACTTCAACAACCCCGACAACGCCCTGCAGTGGTTCCCCAATGAAGGCATGCTCCCCGTCCCCGCGCAGGCACACCCGGCCATCTCCGAGTGCACGCTGGCGAAGTACGACACCAACGAATGCTCACTGGGTCTGCTGGAGGCGGATGGCTCCGCGGTGGTGAAGCCCCCCAATGACCTGGATCTGCGCAAGAGGCTCCGCCAGCGGGTCCGCCAGTTGGAGGTGACCCTGGTCATCCGGACCCGTCGTTCCAACCAGGAAGCGATCCAGCCCGGGCTGGATGAGGAAGGCTTCGTGCGAGACGGGTACAGCCGCCGACGGTTCACCTTCACGGTCGAGCCCCGCAACTTCATGAGCGTGGGAATGGTCCGGGTGGCCGGAGCGGGAGGGGCAGCGCCATGAAGAACACGCGAGGAATGACGCTGCTGGAGATGATGACGGCCGTCGCGGTGTTGGGGGTGCTCGCCACCCTCGCCATTGCCGGCATGCAGGGCAACATCAGCGCCCAGCGCGAAAACACCGCGACGCGTGAGTTGTGGTCGTCCGCGCTGCGGGCACGCCAGCTCGCCATCAGCACGAACCAGCCCGTGCGCATCGTGGTGGAGAACGACATCACCCTGCCAGACGGCTCGCGGGCCACCGTGGCGCGCTGGGAGCGCCTGAAGTGTGGCACCGACCTCAGCCCCCCGGATGAATGGACCCTGGACAACTGCCCCAGTCCAGCCTGTGTGGACAAGACCTGCCGCACCGAGCCCAACTGCTGCACGGACACGGGGCAGGACATCATCATCCCCACCACGATGAGCGCCGCGGACATCAACAACCTGTGCTTCCTGCCGGGTTCCGGCCGGCCGGCGCTCAACAAGATGGACTGCCTGCAGGGGCAGCTCGGTCAGCCCGCCACCATCGCGGGGGCGGCGCCCTTGGATGAATCCATCCAGTTCCGGTTCACCTCCAACCGCGCCAAGAGCGTGCTGATGGTGGAGCCGCTGACGGGCATGTCCAACGTGATGGATTGCGATTCGATGTCCGCCACCACCACGGACACCGCCAAGCGGGACATCCGGCTGGCGAACGCCTGCGACAAGCCCTGAGCGGGCCTGCCGCGCGCCCGGGGACCTTCCCATGTCCCGGGCGCGCGTGAGCCTCCCCGCCCAGCGGCCGTCCCGCTGTCCCCCTGGACACGACAGGTGTCCGCATCCAGCGTTGATTTGGGAGAGGCCGCACCCTAATTAGCCGAGGGCCCCACACGGGCCCCCGAATGGATACCTCTCCTCCTCCGAAGTCCGATGGCACGCCCTGGCCCGGCGGCGCTCCCCCTTCCTCCGGTGATGCCTTCGCCCGGCTCCTCGCCTCCCTGCGCGTGGGACACCGTGCGCGGACGCAGGGGGTGAAGGGCGCGGCGCGCGGCCACCTGCTCGCCCGCCTGCACCGCGAGCTGCGCGCGCCCCTGGTGTGCGTGGCCGTGGATGAAGAAGCGGCGGACGCGCTCGCGCACGACCTGGCCTTCTTCCTGGGAGGCACCGGCAGCCTGCTGGAGCCTCGCGTGCTGCGGCTGCCCGCGGACGAGGTGCTCCCGTACGACGAACTGTCGCCGGAGGCAGGCCCCATCACGGAGCGCCTGGGCGCGCTGTTCCACCTGGCGCGCGGCACGCCGTTCCCCGCGCTGGTGCTGTCCCTGCGCGCGCTGCACCGCCGCGTGCTGCCGCTGGGGGTGATGGAGGGGCTGGCCCAGCGCGTGGAGGTGGGCCAGGACTTCGACCGGGACTCGCTGGCGCGGAAGCTGGCGTTGATGGGCTACCAGAACAGCCCGCTGGTGGAGGACAAGGGCACCTTCAGCGTGCGCGGCGGCCTGCTGGACGTCTTCAGCCCGCTGTACGAGCGGCCGGTGCGCCTGGAGTTCTTCGGGGACACCATCGAGTCCATCCGCGTCTTCGACCCGGAGTCGCAGCGCACCGTGGACGCGCTCAAGACGGTGGACCTGGTGCCCGCGCGCGAGCTGCTGCTCACCGACGACACCCGCCCGCGCGCCGAGGCCGCCGCCCGCGCGGTGGCGGACCGCATCAACCTGCCCACCATCAAGCTGCGCGAGCGGCTGGACGCGCTCCGCGAAGGCCTGCCCGGCTTCGGGCTGGAGGGGCTCTTGCCCGGCTTCTTCGAGGGCGGGCTGGCCTCGGTGTTCGACTACCTGCGCGCGTGGGCGAAGGAGCCCGTCGTCTACCTGGACGACCCGATGGGCCTGGACCGCGCGCTGGAGGAACTGACCGCGGAGCTGGCGAAGGGCGTGGAGGAGGCGGACGCGCGCCAGGACCTCACCTATCCACCGGAGCACCACTTCCTCACGCGCGAGGGCGTGGCGGAGGGCCTCAAGGCCCTGCGCGTGATGGAGGGCGGAGGCCTGTCGCTCACGCAGTCCGAAGCGCCCGTGGCCTTCACCTTCGGCACGACGCAGGACCTGCGCGAGGCCATCCTCGCGCACCACGGTGAGGAGGGCGCGCTCACCCCGCTGGTGGAGCGGCTCCAGCGCTGGCGCGACACCGGCGTGGCGTGCGCGGTGGCGTGCGGCACGCTCAGCCAGGCGGACCGGCTGAAGCGGCTGCTGTTGGACCGCTCCGTGATGGTGAAGGTGCACACGGAAGCGCTGCAGGAACCGGCGAAGCTCTACGAGCCGGCCATCTGGGCGCACCTGTTCACCGGCGAGGTGAGCCACGGCTTCATCGACCCGGAAGGCCGGTTGGCGGTGCTCGCGGACGAGGAGATTTTCGGCGTCCGCTCCCGCCGCCGCGTCAAGCGCAGCAAGAAGCTGGACGCGTTCGCCGCGGGCTTCAAGGACCTGAAGGAAGGCGACCTCATCGTCCACACCGACTTCGGCATCGGGCGCTACGCGGGCCTGACGAAGATGGAGGTGCAGGGCGTGCCGGGGGACTTCCTCGTCCTGGAGTACGCGGGGCGGGACAAGATCTATCTACCGGTGGGCCGCATGAGGCTCATCCAGAAGTTCACCGGCGGCGACCCGGAGAAGGTCCAGCTGGACAAGCTGGGCACGACGAGCTGGGAGAAGACGAAGAAGCGCGTCAAGGAGCAGCTGCTCAAGATGGCGGCGGAGCTCCTGCAGATGGCCGCCGCGCGCAAGGCGCACCCGGGCTATGCGTTCGCGCCGCCGGACCGCTACTTCGCCCAGTTCGAGGCGGACTTCGAGTTCGACGAGACGCCGGACCAGGCGAAGGCCATCGAGGACGTGCTCGCGGACATGCAGAAGGCGCAGCCGATGGACCGGCTCGTCTGCGGCGACGTGGGCTACGGCAAGACGGAGGTGGCGATGCGCGCCGCCTTCAAGGCCACGTTGGACCGCAAGCAGGTGGCGGTGCTGGTGCCCACCACGGTGCTGGCGCAGCAGCACTTCCACTCCTTCAAGAAGCGCTTCAAGGACTACCCCGTCACGGTGGAGGTCATCTCCGGCATCCGCAAGCCGCCGGAGATCCGCGACATCCTCCGCCGCGCGAAGGAGGGCAAGGTCGACATCGTCATCGGCACGCACAAGCTGCTGGCGGGCGAAGTGGCCTTCAAGGACCTGGGGCTCCTGGTGGTGGACGAGGAGCAGCGCTTCGGCGTGAAGCAGAAGGAGGCGCTCAAGCGGCTGCGCACGCAGGTGGACGTGCTGACGCTGACGGCGACGCCCATCCCCCGCACGCTGCACATGAGCATGTCCGGCGTGCGCGACATGAGCATCATCGCCACGCCGCCGCAGGACCGCCGGGCCATCCGCACCTTCGTGATGAAGTACGACGAGGGCGCCATCAAGGAGGCCGTGGAGCGGGAGATTGCCCGCGGTGGCCAGGTCTTCTTCGTGCACAACCGCGTGGAGTCCCTGCCGTCCATGGAGCAGGAGCTGAAGAAGCTCCTGCCCAACGTCTCCATCGGCGTGGCGCACGGCCAGATGGGCGAGGGGCAGCTGGAGAAGGTGATGCTCCAGTTCACGGAGCACAAGTTCCAGGTGCTGCTGTGCACCAGCATCATCGAGAGCGGCATCGACATCTCCAGCGCCAACACGATGATCGTCAACCGCGCGGACCAGTTCGGCCTGGCGCAGCTCTACCAGCTGCGCGGACGCGTGGGCCGCAGCAAGGAGCGCGCGTACGCGTACCTGATGGTGCCCACCCGCCGTCCGGTGACGAAGGACGCGCAGCGGCGCCTGGAGGTGCTCCAGAACTTCACGGAGCTGGGCGCGGGCTTCTCCATCGCCAGCCACGACCTGGAGATTCGCGGCGCGGGCAACCTGCTGGGCGAGAAGCAGTCCGGCGCCATCGCGGAAATCGGCTTCGACCTGTACGCGCAGCTGATGGAAGAGGCGGTGGCGGAGCTGCAAGGCCAGCCGCCCAAGGTGCACGTGGAGCCGGACATCAACCTGCCCATGCCGGCGCTCATCCCCGACGACTACGTGGCGGACGTGCACCAGCGGCTGGTGTTCTACAAGCGCTTCAGCCAGGCCAGCCACCCGGACGAGGTGACGGACCTGCGCGCGGAGCTGGTGGACCGCTACGGCGAGGCCCCCGACGAGGTGGACGCCCTCTCCGAGGTGACGCTCCTCAAAATCGACATGCGCGAGCTGCGGCTGCGCGCGCTGGAGGGGGGCCCGGCCCGGCTGTCGCTGGCGCTGGGCGGCGACGCGCTCCTGGACGGCGCGAAGGTGGCGGGGCTGGTGCAGCGCTCCAAGGGCTTCTACCGGCTGACGCCGGACATGAAGCTCATCGCCCGCGTGCCCCCGGAGGTGAAGGGGCACGCCCTGCTGGCGGAGGCGCACAAGCTGCTGCGCGACGTGGGCACCTGCGCGCTGCCCCGGCACTGACGCACGCCCGGGGACTTACGATAGGCTGGCCGCCGAATGGCGATTGAGAAGGCGTTGTTGCTCATCGCGGACATCGGCGGCTACACCCGCTTCATGCGGCAGCACCGCTTCGGTCTCGCGCACGCGCAGGACACGGTGGCCCAGCTGCTGGAAGCCGTCATCGACGCGTCCGGGCGGTTCAAGCTGGCGAAGCTGGAAGGCGACGCGGCCTTCTTCTACGCCGTGGGCGAGGACACCTCGCCGGTCGCGAAGCAGGTGGCGGCCATCCGCCGCGCGTTCCTGGAGCGCCGGGAGCAGCTGGCCATCGACCGCATGTGCAACTGCGACGGGTGCACGCAGGTGGGCAACCTGACGCTCAAGTTCGTGGCCCACGCCGGAGAGGTCGCCTTCCAGAAGGTGAAGCACCTCACGGAGCTGGCGGGGGTGGACGTCATCCTCCTGCACCGGATGCTGAAGAACGACGTGCCCATCTCCGAGTACGTCCTGATGACGGACGCGGTGCACCAGCACCTGGGGCCAGAGCTGCGCCAGCTCAGCCAGGGGCTGGAGCACGACTTCGAGGGCATGGGCCGCACGTCGACGCACTACATCGAGCTGAGCTCGCTGGTGACGAGCGTGCCCGCGCCGCGCCCCAACCTGCTGCGCAAGTTGTGGAACAAGCTGACCCTGGAGCTGCGCTCGCTGAAGTACGTGCTCGGCTTCAAGGAGGCGTGCGAGGGCTTCCGCAACGTCGAGGTCGTCGACGCCGTACCCGAGAAGCCCTGAGCCGCGCCTTCAGCCTCCCGTGCAGAAGCGCGCGACGGCCTGCGTGAGGGCGGCCTCGCAGCGCACCAGGTCCTCCATGGGGACGAACTCGCCCGTCTGGTGCGCGACGCGGATGTCGCCGGGGCCGAACACCACGGCCTCCGCGCCCAGCTCCGTGAGCTGCGGGGCCTCCGTGCCGAAGGACACCGTTTCGGACGCGTTGCCGCTGACCTGCTCCAGGAAGCGCACCACGTCCGCGTCGCCGCGCGTGTGGACGCCGCGGTCCATGCGCAGGACCTTGATGCGCGCCTCGTAGGCGGGCTCGTCGCGGGTGAGCTCCTGGCGGATGTGCTCCATCATCTCCGGGACGCGCTCGGCGGCCTGTCCGGGGATTGGGCGCCACTCCACGGTGAAGCGGCAGGAGCCGGGCAGGACGTTCTTCGCCTTGCCGCCCTGGATGAGGCCTACGTTCACGGTGGTGAAGGGCGGCTGGAAGCCCTCGTCGCGGTCCTCGCGGAGGACGGTGTTCGCCAGCGTCTCCAGCCGGTGCAGGAAGCGGCCGGCGCGGAAGATGGCGGACGCGCCCAGCTCCGGGTACGCGCTGTGCCCTTCCTTGCCCAGCACCTCCACCTCCGCCAGGCAGTAACCCTTGTTGGCGCGCACGGGGATGAGGCGCGTGGGCTCGCCGACGATGGCGTGCCTGGCGCGGCCCAGGCCGGCGGACACCAGCTTCTTCGCGCCCACCAGGCCGACCTCTTCATCGGCGGTGAGGATGACGAGCAGGGGCGCGTCCAGCTTCGGCAGGTCCTTGCGGGTGGCGGTGTGCAGCGCGCAGGCGATGAAGCCCTTGGTGTCGCAGGCGCCGCGGCCGTACAGCTTGCCGTCGCGTTCGGTGAGGCGCAGCGCGTCCGTCCAGGCGGCGTCGTAGGGCACGCAGTCGGAGTGGCCCACCAGGGCCAGCGCGGCGCGGTCGGCGTCGCCCTTGCGCGCGACGAGGTTCACCTTCGCCACGCCCGCGTCGTCGGTGTAGTGCTGGCGCTCGGCGGTGAAGCCCGCGGCCTCCAGCCTCGCCTGGGCGTAGTCGATGAGGGGCGCGTTGGGGCGCGAGGACGTGGTGTCCAGTGCCACCAGTTCCGCCAGGGTGGCCCGCAGCGCGGGCAGCGTGTCGCTCATGGGACGGCCTCCAGTCAGGCCACCTCCATGCCACCGCCCGCGCCGCGACGCCAGTGTGGCCGTGCCCTCAGCGTCGTGCGGAGGCCACCGCGTCCGCGTCCGTGGCCGAGGGGAACACGGAGTTGTCATCCGCTCCCGGCCGGCCCAGCCCCTTGGAGATGGCGGGCGCGGACGCCGTCACCCGGCCCACGTAGAAGACGCCGTGGTAGCCGTCCTTGTTGGGCGAATCCCAGACGTGCACGAAGAAGCGGTCGCCGTTGTCCTTGCCCTTCGTTTCCTTCACGCCGCAGTCCAGCTTGCGGCTGCGCTCATCCGGCGCGCAGATCCACGCAGAGCCGCTGTCGTAGGCCACGTCCAGCGCCACCACGTGCTTCAGCCGGGCGGCCAGGAGCCTCCCCATGGGCTGGTACTGCTTGTCCCAAGGCAGGCCCTTCGCTGTACGGGGATGGATGTTGCCGCTCACCACCAGATGGAAGCGCGCGGGGCCGGATTCCACTTCCTTCAACACCGTGGCGGCCAGGGCCTGCTCACGCTGTTGTCCCGTCAGCTTCGGGTGGTCATAGACGAACACCGCCACGTCCAGGCCTCGTGCGCGCAACTGCCGCAACTGCTCCAGCATGTTCGCCACCGCCTCGCTGCCACGGCCGTCCGGGTACGGGCTGCGCCAGAACGGGGCCTCCATCAGCTTGAGCCAGTCCTCTTCCCTGCCCTGGCTCTGGAGGAAGGTGGTGATGCGCGCCTGGTTCTCCACTGGCAGCTCCAGGCCCACCGACACGGGCGTGCCCACCCCGGTGAGCTGGCAGGCGGACTGCGCGATGAAGCGCGGCACCTCCTGCGTGCCATGCAGTTCTCCCAGCAGCATCACCCCGCCCGCCTTCGCCTGGGCCTTCAGGCCGAGGATGGGCGCGCCGCACTCGGTGAACGCGGGCGCGGACTCCGCTTCGGGTGCTTTCGCCACCGGTTGCATGGACGTGCGTGGGGGGCTCCCGTCCTTCGCCTCCAGGCCCGGCGCGATGGCGTTGAACACCCGCCACTCCATGGTCAGGTCGCGCGTGCCATGCGCGGACTCCGCGACGATGGCGTTCTCTCCGCGCGGCATCGCGAACCGGTCCTCGTCATCCTCCATGCTGAGGCCGAGGCCGCCTTCGAGCGTCTCCGGAGCTCCGGGCGCGGGAACGAGTCCCTGGCTGATATCGTCCATCCGCCGGCGGTCCATGCCCATGTTGCGGCTCGCGCCCCACTCCAGCTCCTTGCCGGGCGCGGAGAGCGTCTTGTTCGCGCTGCGGGTGACGCGGATGATCCACAGCTTGCTCTTCGTAGGTGTCTCCCGCTTGCCCAGCACGAGATAGCGGTGCCAGTAGCCAGAGATCTTCGAGCCACCGAACTCCTCCTTCCATTCGGTCTGCAGCACCGGGCTGTCCGGGGCCTCGCGGAAGCTCAGCTTCGCGTCCACGAAGTATTGGCGCACGGAGGGCCACACTTCCTCCAGGGGCCGGTCGTAGATGGCCTCTCGCCCCATCAGGTCCCAGTCCACTGGACGTGCGGCACAGCCCGCCGCCAGGAACACCGCCAGACATCCCACGTTCAGCATCGAGCGCATTCGCAGTGCTCCCTTCGTGGCATTCATCACAGACCCGACGGGGGCGACACCGCTCCCGGGTTCCCCAGGCCCTTGAGGACAGCGGGCTCGGAGGCCGTCACGTGCCCCACGTAGAAGACGCCGTGGTAGCCGTCATTGTTGGCCGAGCTCCACGTGTGCATGAAGAAGCGGTCGCCGTTGTCCTTCCCCTTCGCTTCCTTCACACCGCAGTCCAGCTTGCTGGTTTGCTTGTTCGCCGCGCAGATCCACGCCGTGCCGCTGTCGTAGGCCATGTCGAGTGCAGTGACGTCCTCGACCTGGTCCTTCAGCAGGTAGCCCATGGGCTGGTACTGCTTGTCCCAGGGCAGGCCCTTCGCCGTGCGGGGATGGATGTTGCCGCTCGTCACCAGGTGGAAGCGCTCCGGCTTTGCCTTCACCTGTGCCAGCACCGTCTTCGTCAGCGCGTCCTCGCGCTGCTGGCCGGACAGCTTCGGGTGGTCGTAGACGAACACCGCCACGTCCAGGCCCTGCGCTCGCAAGTGGCGCAACTGCTCCAGCATGTTCGCCACCGCCTCGCTGCCTCGGCCGTCCGGATACGGGCTGCGCCAGAACGGGGCCTCCATCAGCTTGAGCCAGTCCACGTCACCGCCCTGGCTCTGGAGGAAGGTGGTGATGCGATCCTCGTTCTCCACCGGCAGCTCCAGTCCCACCGTCACCGGCATGCCGGACGTGACGAGCTGACACACGGACTGCGCGATGAAGCGCGGCACCTCCTGCGTGCCGTGCAGCTCACCCAGCAGCATCACCCCACCCGCCTTCGCCAGCTTCTTCAGGCCGAGGATGGACTGGCCGCATTCGGTGAACGTCGCCGCTGCCTTCGCCACCGGCTGCTCCGTCTTCACCGGCTGCGTCTTCGCGAGCTTGGGCATGATGCCCCGGAAGACCCGCCACTCCATGGTCAGGTCGCGCGTCCCCTGTCCCGACTCCATGTAGAAGGCGTTCTCTCCCACCGGGAAGGCCAGCCGGTCCTCAGTGTCTTCCACGCTCAGGACATTCGGATCATCGCCCCCGGCAACGGCCCGGGAGATACCCCAGTCGATCTCCTTGCCCGGCTGGGACAGCGCCTTGTTCACCGACTTGGTGATGCGGGTGATCCACAGCTTGCTCTTCGTCGGCGTCTCCCGCTTGCCGATGACCATGTACCGGTGCCAGTAGCCCGCGATCTTCGAGCCGCCGAACTCCTGCTTCCACTCGGTCTCCAGCACCAGGCTGCCCCGGTCCTCCCGGTAGGGCAGGTTCGCATCCTTGAAGTACTCACGGACCGACGGCCACATCTCCTCCAGCGGCACGTCGTAGATGGCTTCGTAGTCCGGCGTCTCCAGGTCCTGCCGCCCCGCGCAACCCACCGCCAGGAGCAACGCCAGCCATCCCACTTTCACCATCGAGCGCATTCGCAGTGTCCCCTCTCGTTCCGCGATGCCCGAATAACGTCGTGGGGGCGGTGGACATATCGAGGCCCGTGAAAAGCCAGAGGCCGCGCGGGCCACCGGCTCCGGTGACTCGCACGGCCCCTGTGCTTCTGCCTCGGGTCCGGGTTACGGAGCGGACGCGGGCGCCGCGTCCGGGTTCCCCAGACCCTTGTTGATGGCGGGTTCGGACGCCGTCACGTGGCCCACATAGAAGACCCCGTGGTAGCCCTCCTTGTTGGTTGAGTTCCACCGGTGCACGAAGAAGCGGTCGCCGTTGTCCTTCCCCTTCGCTTCCTTCACACCGCAGTCCAGCTTGCGTCCCTGCACATCCGCCGCGCAGATCCACGCCGTGCCGCTGTCGTAGGCCATGTCCAGCGCCGTGACGTCCTCGACCTGGTCCTTCAGCAGGTAGCCCATGGGCTTGTACTGCTTGTCCCAGGGCAGGCCCTTCGCCGTGCGCGGATGGACGTTGCCACTCACCACCAGGTGGAAGCGCTTGGGTGTCGCCTTCACCTGCGCCAGCACCGTCTTCGTCAGCGCGTCCTCACGCTGCTGGCCGGACAGCTTCGGGTGGTCGTAGACGAACACCGCCACGTCCAGGCCCTGCGCTCGCAACTGTCGCAGCTGCTCCAGCATGTTCGCCACCGCCTCGCTGCCACGTCCGTCCGGATACGGGCTGCGCCAGAAGGGGGCCTCCATCAGCTTGAGCCAGTCCACCTCGCCGCCCTGGCTCTGGAGGAACGTGGAGATTCGCTCCTCGTTCTCCACCGGCAGCTCCAGGCCCACCGTCACCGGCATGCCCGCCGTGACGAGCTGACACACGGACTGCGCGATGAAGCGCGGCACCTCCTGCGTGCCGTGCAGCTCACCCAGCAGCATCACCCCACCCGCCTGCGCCAGCTTCTTCAGGCCGAGGATGGACTGGCCGCACTCGGTGAAGGCCGGTGCGTCCTTCGCGCCCGGCGCCTTCGCCACCTGCTGCTCCGCGCTCACCGCCTGCTGCTTCGCGAACTTCGGCATGATGCCCCGGAACACCCGCCACTCCATGGTCAGGTCTCGCGTGCCCTGTCCCGAGTCCACGTAGAAGGCGTTCTCTCCCACCGGGAAGGCGAGCCGGTCCGCATCGTCCTCCACGGAGACGCCATACGCCTCGCTCGCGGACGCATCCCCCGGGGCCCCCGTACCGCGATCACCGGGAGGTCCGCCGAGCCCGCGGCCAGCGCCCCAATCCAGCTGCCGGCCGGGCTGGGCCAGCGCCTTGTTCACCGTCTTGGTGATGCGGATGATCCACAACTTGCTCTTGGTCGGCGTCTCCCGCTTGCCGATGACCATGTAGCGGTGCCAGTAGCCGGCGATCTTCGAGCCGCCGAACTCCTGCTTCCACTCGGTCTCCAGCACCAGGCTGCCCCGGTCCTCCCGGTAGGGCAGATTCGCGTCCGTGAAGTACTCACGGACCGACGGCCACATCTCCTCCAGCGGCATGTCGTAGATGGCTTCGTAGTCCGGCGTCTCCAGGTCCTGCCGCCCGGCACAGCCCCCCACCGCCAGTCCCATCAGCATCACCAGCGACAACCAGATTCCTGAACGCATCCACATCCTCCCGCACCCTCAACGCGCCGACGGCGCCCCCCATATCGAACCGGGTCCCCTCCCCTACGGGTAGAGGCGCCGGGCGAGCTGCTGGAAGGCCCTGCCACTCTCCTCCGTCAGCGGATGGCGGCCGTCCCGGACCACGAGCCGCCCCGCCACCGCCACCTCGCGCACCGCGCCTCCCGCCGCGCCGAAGACGATGCCCGGCAGGAGCGACGCGGAGCTCGCGCCCACCAGCGACGGGTGATGCACGTCCACCGTGAAGAAGTCCGCGGGCGACCCCGGCGACAGCGTGCCCGTGCCCATCCCCAGGCTTCGCGCGCCCTGCACCGTGGCCATGTCGAAGAGCCGCGCCGCCAGTCCATCCAGCGTCCCTGTTCCCGGGTCCAGCACCGCGCGGCGCAGCCGCACCAGCCGCAGGTGCTGCTCCAGCTGCCGGGCCTCGTCCAGCAGGTCCACCACCGTCTGGCTGTCCGAGCCGAAGCTCACGCGCGCCCCGGCCTTCACCAGCGCGTCCGCCGGCACGATGCCGTCACCCAGGTTGCGCTCCGTGGACGGGCACGCGCACACCGTGGCCTCCGCGCGGCCCAGCAGCGCCACTTCGTCCTCCGTCAGGTGCACGCCGTGCACGGCCGTGAAGCGCGGCCCCAGCAGGCCCACGTCCGACACCAGCTCCACCGGACGGCGGCCGTGCTCCGCGAGGCACGCCTCAATCTCCTTCGGCTGCTCCGCCACGTGCATGTGGATGGGCATGCCGGCGGGCGCGGAGCGGGCCACCTGCGTCAGCCAGTCCCGCGACACCGCGCGCACGCTGTGCGGCGCGAGCCCCACGTTCACCCGCGCGTCACCGCGTGTCGCGTGGGCCAGCGCCTCCGTGGTGGACAGGAACGTGTCCACGTCCGCGTCGATGAAGCGGCGCTGGCGCGGGTTCGCTTGCACGTTGAAGCCCGCGCGCCCGTAGCCCACCCGCAGCAGGCAGATGCGCAGCCCCACGTCCGTGGCCGCGCGGATGACCGCGTGCGCCAGCGCGTTGCGGTCCGCGTAGGGCGTCCCATCCGGCTGGTGGTGCAGGTAGTGGAACTCGCCCACCGTGGTGATGCCCGCGAGCACCATCTCCAGGAACACCTGCCGGGAGGCGATGTGGACTTCATCCGGCGTGAGCGCCTCCGCGGCGCGGTACATCGCCTCGCGCCAGGACCAGAAGTCGTCCTGGCCTCCGGCGGACGCCACGTATTCGGTGCGCCCGCGGATGAGCCGCTGGAACGCGTGCGAGTGGCCGTTGACGAGCCCCGGCAACAGCGCCCGCCCCGCGAGCCGCTCCACGCGCGCGCCTTCGGGCACCGCGGCGAGGACCCGGCCATCCGCGCCCACCGCCAGCGCTCGGCCTTCGTGGAAACGCCCTTCCGTGAAGAGGAAGTCGGGTTGGTAGACAGTGATGTCGCTCACGCGCGGCAGCGTATGCCAGTTCGCCGCGACGCGCGGTAGCGGCTTCAGGCGCCCATTTCGGCGGTGTCCATGAAGGGCAATCGGCTGTCCGCCCAGGGCCGGGTGCGCACCGCGTCGCGGATCCACGTGCCGTGGCGCCGTTCGTCCTCACGGTGGCGCCGGATGAGGGCCTTCACTTCGGGGGACCACTCGAACTGGAGCGCCAGCTCATAAGCCCGGTCGAACAGCTCCTCGTTGCCCAACATGGCCCACAGCGTGGCCTCCGTCCCCATCAGCCCCGTCATGGCCGTCAGGCCCTTCATCGCGGAGCCCTTCAGGTCCGGGCGCAGCGTCACCGGCTCGCCCCCGAAGTGCTGGATGAGCGCGTTGAGGTCCTGCACGTGGCGCAGGTGGTCCGCGCGGAAGCTGTTGAGTCGCTCGCGCACCAGGGCGGGCCCGATGCGGGCGATGGCCACGTCATACGCGCCCACTGCATCGGCATCGAGCTGGGCCAGGCTGTGCAGGCGATCCACTTCGGACTTGTTGGCCATGGGTGCCTCCTCCAACCGGGTGCCGAGAATGCTTGGGCCCGAACAACGTGGGGCCTCCTCCGCGCGGAACCAACGGCCCTCCCCGGTACCCATCCCTCCTCCGCACCCAGGGCAGGCGGGCAGCCTGCGCTTCACTCGGGGGTGTGGCCGAAAAGCGGGTCCCGGGTCCGCATGGAGCGCCTGCCCTCCTGGTCGCCCACCAGGCCATGTAAGGAATTGCGCGCCCGCCCTCCTGTGCAGAGCGTTGGAGGGTGAAGACCTCCGAGACCCAGAAGCGGCTGCGGCGCTACCAGACGAAGCGCGACTTCCAGCTCACCCCCGAGCCGTCCCCGGACGTGGTGGCGCCGAGGACGTCCGCGCCCGTCTTCGTCATCCACAAACATGACGCCACGCGCCTGCACTACGACCTGCGCCTGGAGATTGGCGGCGTCCTGGTGAGCTGGGCCATTCCCAAGGGCCCCAGCCATGACCCCTCCGTGAAGCGGCTCGCGGTCCAGACGGAGGACCACCCGCGCTCCTACGCGGACTTCGAGGGCCACATCCCGGATGACCAGTACGGCGGCGGTGATTCGCTGCTCTGGGAGTCCGGCACCTTCGAGGTCGTGCCTCCCGGCGACGCCGAGGCGCAGCTGAAGCGCGGGCACCTGGAGGTCCTTCTGCACGGCGCGAAGCTCAAGGGACGCTGGCACCTCATCCGCACGCGGCCGCGCGGCGGCAAGGAGCAGTGGCTCTTCTTCAAGGCGAAGGACGCATACGCCAAGGCCGGCTACGACGTCACCGTGGAGCGCCCCGAGTCCGTGAAGAGCGGCCAGGTGGAGACGCAAGGGCCTCGCAAGCCCGGCGTGCTGCGCGACAAGAAGCCCGCGGCGCGCCTGCAGAAGGTCGTGCGCAAGTCCGCGAAGGCGGCGCGTCCCCCGAAGACGCCAGAGCAACTGCTGGAGCGCGTGTGGCCGCCCATGCTCGCGCGGCTGGCGGTGTCCGACGAAGTGCACGACGAGACGCACTCCTACGAGGTGAAGTACGACGGCTTCCGCGCCGTGTGCGCCCTCACGAAGGGGAAGCTCGCCTTCCAGAGCCGCCGGGGCAACGACCTGACGAGCCGCTTCGGCCGGCTCGCCGCTTCGCTGCGCGAGCTGCCCGTGCGGGACGTGGTGGTGGACGGAGAGGTGGTCGCGCTCGACGAGAAGGGGCGTTCGCGCTTCCAGCTCCTGCAGCACACGGAGGAAGGCACGGAGCAGCGCTTCATGGTGTTCGACCTGTTGTGGCTGGACGGCGAGGACCTGCGCGAGCTCCCCTACGAGGAGCGCCGCGCGCGGTTGGAGCAGCTGATGGCCGACGTGAAGCCGCCGCTGCAGCTCTCCGAGAAGCTGGACCTGCCGCTGTCGCGCGCCCTGCTGGAGGCGCGGCGCAAGGGGTGGGAGGGCATCATCGCCAAGCGCAAGGACGCGCCCTACACGGGCACGCGCTCCGGGGACTGGCTGAAGCTGAAGGTGGTGGCGGGCCAGGAGGTCGTCATCCTGGGGTACCTGCCCATCAAGAACGCGCGGGCGAAGTCGGAGATTGGCGCGCTGCGCGTGGGCGTGCACGGCAAGAACGGCTTCCACGACGTGGGCAAGGTGGGCACGGGCTACACCTCCGCGGACCGTCGCGAGCTGCGCTGGCTGCTGGACGCCACGCGCGTGAAGAAGCCCGCCGCCGTGGATGCGCCCACGAACACGGACACCGTCTGGGTGAAGCCGAAGTACGTGGCCCAGGTGAACTTCACCGAATGGACGAAGGACGGCCGCCTGCGCCATCCCGTGTTCCAGGGCCTGCGCGGCGACAAGGTGCCGAAGGAGGTCGTGCGCGAACACCCCGCCCCCATCGAAGGCGCCGCACGACGGGGCTCGCGGCGCGCGCCCATGCAGGCCGCCGCCCGCACCGCGAAGGCGCCCGCCGTGAAGACGCCGCGTGGGAAGCAATGCGCGCCGGAGGTGGCCCTCACGCACGGCGAACGCGTTCTGTTCCCCGAGTCCGGCCTGACGAAGGCGGACGTGTTCGCGTACTACGAGCAGGTGGCGCCGCTGCTGTTGCCCGTGCTCGCGGACCGGCCCCTGGCCCACCAGCAGTGGCCCGCGGGCATCCAGGCCGCGGGCTTCTTCCGGCACGAGCTGTCCGGCATCCCCACGTGGATGCCCACGCTGCGCGTGCGCCATGAGGACAAGACGCTGCGCCACGTGAACGTGAAGGACGCGTCCGCGCTCCTGTGGCTCGCCAACCAGTCCGCGCTCACGCTGCACATGTGGCTGTCCCACGCGCCACGGCTGGCGCAGCCGGACTTCGTGGTGTTCGACCTGGACCCTGGCGAGGGTGGCTGGAAGGACGTGGTGAAGGTGGCCACCCTGCTGCACGCGCGCCTGGATGAGTTGGGGCTCAAGGGCTTCCCGAAGACGTCCGGCAAGCGCGGCCTGCACGTGCTGGTGCCCCTGGCGCCGGGCCACACCTACGCGCGCACCCAGGCGTTCGCGAACGCGCGGGCGCGCGAATTGGAGGAGGAGCTGGGCGACATCGCCACCACGGAGCGCTCCATCCGCGCGCGCGGCGGGCGGCTCTACATCGACGCGGGACAGAACGCGCGCGGCAAGACGGTGGTGGCGCCCTACTCCCTGCGCGCCGTGGAGGGTGCGCCCTTCTCCGCGCCGCTCGACTGGAGCGAGGTGAACGGCCGCCTGGACCCGTACCGCTTCCGCCTGAAGACGTTGAAGAAGCGCCTGGACGCCGTGGGGGACCTGTTCGCGCCCGTGCTCCGGGTGAAGCAGGTGCTGCCAGACGGGTGAGCTTGCGGCTGACGCGCCGCGCCCTGAACGGATGTTTCCCGAAGGGGCGGCGCGTGCTAGTGCGGCGCCGCCATGTCGTCCGTGACCGTCGTGCCCCCGGCCGTGAAGCCCGCGCCGCGGTGGAAGGTGTCCCTCGCCTACGCCACCTGCTTCATCCTCTGGGGCTCCACGTGGGCCGCCGTGAAGGTGGGGCTGGAGGACCTGCCGCCCCTGCGCTTCGTGGGCACGCGCATGCTCGTGGCCGGGGTGGCGCTGTTGCCCTTCGCGCGCTCGCGCGGGACGGCGCTGGGGGGCGGCACCGGGTGGCGCATCGCGGGGCTGGGCGTGCTCCAGCTGGCGGTGCCCTTCGGGCTGCTCTTCGTGGCGCAGCAGTGGATTCCCTCCAGCTGGTCCGCGCTCCTCTTCTCCACCTTCCCGGTGTGGCTGCTGATGGTGGGCCGCTTCGTGTTTCCGGACCAACCGCTCACCGGGAGCAAGCTCTTCGCCGCGGCGCTGGGCCTGACGGGCGTGGTGGCGCTCCAGTACAAGGAACTGGTGTCACTCAGCTTCTCCGGACAGGTGCTGCTGGGCTGCGCGATGACGCTGTTCGCGGCGTCGGTGGTGGCGGTGGCCAACGTGCTGGTGCGCCGGCACATGACGCACGTACCGCCGCACCTGCTGACGCTGGTGCAGACGTTGAGCAGCGCGGTGCTGCTGCTCTCCGCGTCCGCGATGCTGGAGTGGAACCAGCCGGCGCACTGGACACCGAAGGCGGTGGGCGCGCTCCTGTACCTGGCGCTGGGCGGGACGGTGCTCACCTACCAGTGCCTGTACTGGCTGCTGCCGCGCATCTCGCTGGCGGCGCTGGGCGCCATGGCGCTCCTGGACACGCTGGTGGCGGTGACGCTGGGCGTGGCGCTCTTGGGCGAGCCGCTCACGCCGTCGCTGCTCGCGGGCGGCGCGCTCATCCTCACGGCGGCGGCGCTCGCCAACCGCGACGAGGCCCCGGAGGCGAAGGTGCCTCCGGAAGCCCCGCCCGCGGGGTGAATCAGAACGGCAGGGGCAGCGCGTACGCCGTGCCGTTCTGCGTGCCGGTGCGGTAGCTCCTCGGCGCGCCGATGACGACCGACGGCGGCGAGCCTCCGGAGCCCGGGACGACGGCGATGGACTGGCCCAGGTAGGAGCGCTCCGCGCCGTCGCCCACCACCAGCAGGAAGGGCGACAGGGCTCCAGTGGACTTCACGCCGCCGGCGAAGAGGAACGCCGCGCCGTCGCCGTCCGAGGCCACCGATGCGTTGGGCGCGCCCACCCACAGGTCCGGCACGCCGTCACCGTTCAGGTCCCTGCCACCCGACAGCGACGTGCCGAAGCTCACCGCGCGGGCGCGGTACGTCACGGGGATGGGGGTCAGCCCGTCGTTGATGGCGCCCACCACGGTCTCGCCATTGGCCGGGCGCTTCGCGTTGATGGCGGCGACGTCGTAGAGCAACACCGTGGGCTGGTTCACGCCCTCGAACAGGTAGTTGTTGGCCGACACCGCGATGAAGTCTCGCGAGTCCCCCAGGAACTTCCCCGCGCGCGTGGTGGCAATGCCCAGGTTCATCAGCGCGATCTTCTTCTCCGGATCCCCCGCGATGCGCACCATGGAGGACGCCGTGCGGCCACCACACCTCGTGCCGCCCGCGTCGAAGCCGTAGGCAATCACGATGCCCGAGTGCGCGTTGTCCGAGTAGCGCCACGCCACCTCGTGGCAGCCGTCCCCGTTGAGGTCACCCACCGTGGCGATGGCGGAGGTCGTCGGCATCGTGGTGCTCGCCCAATCACCGCCCTCGGACGCGTCCGGCATGGCGGTGGTCGGCCAGGACCAGGCCGGGTCACAGGCCAGCGTCATCTTCGCGAGCGACGCATCCTCGGGCGCGCGGCCCAGGAACACGTCGATGCCGCGGTCGCGCAGCACGGCCAGGTCCTGCTTGCCGTCTCCGTTGAAGTCGAAGCCGCCCACCACGCCCCGGCCGATGGTGGTGCGCTTGCAGCGGGTGTTCGCCGGGTCGTGGCAGCCGGTGACCACGGACGGCGCGAACACGCGGTAGGCCTGCTTGAAGGTGCCGTCCACCTGGCCCAGCGACACCAGCAGTCCGCCCAGCGACTGCGTGGCCGTCGTCATGCAGGCGTTCGCCACGTAGGGGTCGCGCTCCGTCGCGGCGGAGTTCGTCGCCGGGATGACGAGCCCCGTGGCGCCGGCCACCATGTCCGGCCGGCCGTCGCCGTTGAAGTCCGTGAACGCCACGTCCACGCCCACGTTGCGGCCGCCGTGCCACGGAGAACTGGCGCCCTCCCCTGACACGATGGCTTTGCCCGGCTCCGCGGTGTCGAAGGTGTACGCGCGGCCCACGGTCATGTCCGCGCCGTCGCTGTTGGGGCCCGGGCCGGAGAAGCCCGGCGAGCCCACCAGGGCCATCACCTTGTCGTTGAGGCGCGCGACGGCCACGGTCTCACCGAAGCGCTCCACGCTGGCCTTGGCCGTGACATCCATGCCGCTGCGCGACCACTCCGCGATCGTCGCACCGGCCTTGGAGAAGACATCCACGCGACCGGTGAAGGCGCCCGCCGTGGAAGACGCGCGGCCGGAGAAGCCCGCCAGCACCGGACCCGACGGCAGGTTCCACGCCGCGAGGCCCGCGCCCAGCACCTCCGACTTCGCCGCGCCGCCCAACGCCGCGAGCGGCTTGTTCATCACCGTGTCCTTCGACAGGCCGGTGAGCGGGAACACCAGCACCTTGCCCGCGTTGCCCAGCGTGGCCGTGCCCGCCGTCACCGCCGCGTACGGCGCGCCCAGGAGCAGCTCCGGCCCCGGCGTGCCGTCCACGTCCATCACCGCCCAGCTGCGCGTCGCGGTGATGCTCCGCGCGTCGCCGTAGAAGCGCGCGTAGGCGTTCGCGAACGGCACCGTCGCCGGCTTCACCGTCGCTGGATCCGCCGGCAGCGTCGCGCCCCGCAGGTCGAACAGGTACGCGCCACCCGCGTCCTGCGCCGCCGCCACGCCGCCCGACGTGCGCAGGTCCGGCGCGTCCGCCTTGTCCGCCATCACCAGGAGGAACGGGGGCCGGCTGCCTTCACCCGGAATGGCGCCCAGACGGAAGGTGCCCTCGTTGGCCATCGTCTCCACTGCGGTGTTGGACACCAGCACGTACTGGTCCGGCGCGGAGCGATAGCGCGGCGCCGTGTCGCGCGCGAAGTACACCGCCACGGCCATCTGCTGCCCATTGGCGGTGCCGTCCGCATTGTAACGGGTCAGCCGGTGCAGTGCCGCCAGGTCCGGCCGGCCGTCGTCGTTGAGGTCCGCCACCACGAGCGCCCGGCCCAGCTCCGTGGTGCTCTTCAGCAAGAACTCGCCGGTATCCTTCACGTCCTGGCCGCCCAGGCGCACCACCGGCAGGTCCGGAACGGCCTGCCCCTTGGTGAGGATGAAGATGTCGATGACGCCGCGCCGGCTGATGCCAGAGAGGGTGGACAGGTCCGCGCCGGGCGAGCCCACGAACAGGTCCATGTCCCCGTCGCCATCCGCGTCCGCGATGGCCAGGCCCGTGCCGAACCCGCCGCGGCCCAGGCCCGTGAGCGCGGGCCTCATCAGCGCGGGCCCCTGGCCCGGCTTGAACGAGTAGAGGTACACCGCGCCCGAGTCACCGATGGTGACGTCCGCGGCCGGCGAGGACACCGCCAGGTCCGCGATGCCGTCGCCGTCCAGGTCACCCGCGGCCAGCATGTCGCCGAAGAGCGCGCCCTCCGTCTCACCCGTCAGCACCCAGGTGGGCTTCGTGGGCAGGCCGGACGCGCTGCCCTTGTAGATGAACACCGCGCCGCCCGTGGGGCGCGACAGCTCGCTCTCGCGCTGCCCCACCGCCAGGTCCTGGATGCCGTCACCGTCGAAGTCCGCGGTCACCAGCGTGGCCACGTCCGACAGCTTGCCGTGCGCCAGCAGGGGCCGCGTCAGCTCGTCCAGCACGCGCACCGACACCGGGGCCACGTCGCCGGTGAAGGCGTCCTTCGCCTCCAGCACGACGGTGCCGGTCGCGCCCGCCTCCACCACGACGCGGCCGTTCACCACGGAGCCGGGGCCGGACTTCTTCGTCCACGTCACGCGGTCCGAGCCGCCCGTCGTGCCCAGCGGCGCGGACGAGCCCGACGGCACGCCCAGGTACTGCGGGTCACCCACCAGCTTCGCGGCCTTGCTCACGGTGTACTGGAGCGACTCCGTGTCGCCGGACTTCGTGTCGCGCACCGTGATGACGTCCTGCGCCTCCACCTGCCCCGCCGTGTAGAGGCCCGTGTCGGTGAGCGTGGCGCCGGAGCCGTTACCGGTGAGCGTGAAGGTCGCCGTTCCCACCAGGCCTTCCAGGGCGATTTGGAAGGACGTGCCCGGCCGCAGCATCGCGCGCGCGGGCGCGACGCCGAACCTGGAGATCACCTTCACCCGCACACTGGTGGCGCCGCCGCACTGCTCATCCACCACCGTCAGCGTGGCCTCGCCGGCCGTGCCGCCCGCGACGAAGCGGTTGCCGCGCATGTCGCCGGAGGAGCCGCCTGCCTCCGCCCGGAAGGAGTAGTGGCCGCTGCCGCCGCCGGCCGTCAGCGTGGCCACATCGCCGGAGCGCACCGTCGTGGGTTCCGCCGACAGCGACAGCGGGGCAAGGCCCTCGCAGGGGCCCACGTAGGGAAGCTGCTCGGCGGGCTTGAGCTCACCGTCACAGGCCAGGGTCAGCAGCACCGCGAGGGGGGTCGCGCGGAGGAGACGTTTCATGAGGGTGCCTCGGAAGGGGGCGCCCGTCCTCCCCCGGGACGAAAGGAAGACGGGCGCATGGACTGACTTGAGAAGCAGTCTTGAAGCAGCGACTTCAGGGCAGCGCGCCGGAAGACACCCAACGCTGGATGAGGGCGATGCCCTGCGGATCCAACGGCCCATCCGCGGGCATGCGCAGGTCGCGCACCGCCGCGTTGATGAGCTGGGCGTTGGTCTTCCACAACTCGTAGGTGTTCAGCGGCCGGCCGGGGCTGGTGATGTGGCACTTGGCGCAGCGGGCCTCGTGCACGGGCCGGATGTCGCGCGCCCAGCTGGGGACCGTGGTGAGCGGCTGGTAGAGGAAGGGCATCTGCCGGCGCGCCTCCGAGCCGTCCTCGAAGCGGGACACGACGTTCAGCGTGTGGCCGCCCGGCGCCAGGGAGGAGAAGGAGAACGCCTTGAGCGTCTCGCCGTCCGCCTCCAGGCCGCCCATGCTGAACGCGGGCCCGGTGGCTTCGACATCCTGGTTCTCCAGTTGGAAGTGGACGCTCTTCGGCGCGGTGCCCGGCGGCAGGCGGGCCTGGACCACCAGCCCGTCCTCCACCACCAGCATGCCCTGGTGCATGCCCGTCACGCGCGGCGCCGGAGTCTGGCTGATGGACAGGGACTGCTCGCCCACGCGCACCCACGCGCAGCCGCTCTCGTCCGCGGCCAGCAGCACCACCGAGCCGGACGGCAGCCCCTCCGCGGAGCCCCAGACCTTCGCGTCCGCGTCGTAGGTGAAGAGCCGGTCCCCGGCGCGGGCCCAGAGGTAGCGCCCCGCGCTCATGAGCTGCTCGGGCAGCGCCGGCAGCGACACCGTGCTCCAGCCGTCCGTGTTCCGGCGCAGCAGGCGGGTGCTGGTGAGCACCCAGGTCTCCCCTGCCGTGCCCGTGCCCGCGCTCAGCCCCGCGAGCGCGCGCACCGTCTCACCGCCCGCGAGCGGCGCGTCCGTGCCGCGCACCTGGTAGACGCCCGGCGCGGACGCCACCACCACGTTCAGCTTGCCCTCGCGCGCGAACCACAGGCCCGCGAGGCCGTCCTCCGCGGGCGCGGCCGCCATGGTGGTGATGCCGGAGAGCGGCTGCCCGGACAGCTTCAGCGACGCGAGCACCCCCCCCTGGATCTGGAACAGGCCCGTGGGATGGGCAATCCAGGCGGCGCCGTCCGCGGTCTGCGCGGTGGCGACGATGCCGGTGCCCAGCACCTCCTGCCACAGCGGTTCGATGAGCCAGCCCTGGTCCGCGAGGAACAGGCCACGGTCGGTCTCCACCAGGGCGCTGTGCGGCCCCAGGCGGAAGGTGGCGCGCACGGAGCCTGGCGCCGCCGTGTTCTTCGGGTGGGCGGCGAGCGCGGCCTTGGTGCCATCCAGCCGCAGGCGCACGGCCTCGCCTGTCGCGGTGGCGAAGATTCCGCCGCCGGACTGGTCCGCGAAGCCGGGCACCGCGGACAGGGACTGCGCCGTGGTGACCTGATGGGCCTTGAAGACCGCGGGCTTCGCCGGGTCGCTGCCCGGGGGTGCGTCCTCGCCGCATGCGGTGGACAGCACCGCGGACATCAGCAGGAGCGAGGTGGGGAGGAAGCGCGCCACGGTGGGGGAACCGTGGCGCGGACGGGGACGCATGAGGGGAGTGCTCATCAAGGTTCAGGCAAGGATGAACCGCAGCGGGTCCACCCGCGTGATGCTGTAGTCCAGCTTCGCCGAGGCCAACACCGTGGCGATGATGTGCTCGGGGAAGATGTTGGAGCCGTTCGGATCATTGGCGCCCGTGCGCAGGTCCACCAGACCCGGCGACATGCCGATGTCACCGCTGCGGCCCACCACCAGGTTGTGCTTGATGCCCGCGCCCATCATCAGGCAGCTGTTGGACAGGTGGTGGTCACGGCCGCCCGTGGCGTTGATGGTGGGCGTGCGAGCGAACTCGCTGAACACCAGGATGGTGGTGTGGTCCATGAAGTTGCCGCCGCCCGGGTGCTGGGTGGCGCGCAGGTCCGTCACCAGCAGGTTCAGCGCGTTGAAGCCCGCGCGCTGGTTGGTCGCGTGCGTCTGCTGCGTGCCGAAGTGGGTGTCCAGGCCGCCCGCCAGGTTGATGGACACGCACTGGCTGATGCCCTTCTTCAGGGCGGTGGCCACCATGGCCGCGCGGCCCGCGGCGCTGTTGTACGGGTAGGACTGGCCGTTGAGCCCGTAGAAGTCGCGCACGGTCTGGTTGGCCGCCAGCTGGAAGCGGAACGAGTCCGACAGCTTGTTCTCCATCACCGTCTGCATCTGGCCGCGGCTGCTCTCGTAGGCGGTGCCCACGCCCCGTGCGGTGAGCGCCTGCTCCTCGCAGGTGATGGGCATGCCGTTGAGGTCGATGAGGCTCTTCTCGATTTCGCTGTCCAGCTGGCGCGCGGCGACAGGCGGATCCAGCGTGAGCACCAGGTCCGCCAGGCCGCTCACGCGCAGCGCGTTGGCGTAGCCGCCGTAGCGGTCGTTGTAGGACTCCACGCCCTGGGCGATGGACGGGATGGGCACCGTGGGCTTCATCTGGCCCACGATCTCCGTGGCGGTGGAGGAGCCGCGCGCCGCGCTGCCGATGGGCATCTTCCCGGTGAGGAAGTAGCGGTAGCCCACCTCGTGGGTGAGCGTGCTCATGTTGATGCCGCGCACCACCGTCATCAGGTCGTAGTGGTCCGACAGGTTGGCCACGCGCGGGTCGCCGATGGCCGGTCCGAACGCGATGTTCGACGGGGCCGCCCCTGCCCGGTCCTTGGGGATGACGGGGATCTGCGCGTAGGCCCCGTCGGTGAGCAGGTTGTAGCCCGGCATGATGCGCGTCTCGGAGACGCGGTCGGCGGTGAACACCGCCGGATCACGCGGGTCGAACGCGAGCAGCTGGTCCCACCCTCCGCTGAAATACACGAACACGAAGCAGCGGTCGGGCGGCGCCATGTTCGTCGCCTGGGCCACGGCCTTGAAGGGGATGCCTCCCAGCAGGAGGGAGCCCATGAAGCCGGCTCCGGCCTTGAGGAAGTCGCGGCGCTCGGGGGAGCTGAGGTCGTCTTGGCGTGTCTTCTTCATCGCAGGCACCGTCAAGGTCAGTAGGTGATGAAGCGCGAGTCCGTCAGCATGGCGATGCACACCACCGCCAGCGCCTGGTCGCGCTTCTTGAGGGTTTCGGCCCGAGCGGAGGCCTTGCGGAAGAACGTCGCGTAGCGCGTCAGCTCCTCACCGGCGAGGGGCGCGCCCCAGAACCGGGTGGAGAGGTACACGAGCGTTTCGTTCACCTGCGCGTCCGTGAGCTTGGTCAGGTCGCTCATGGGCGTGGGCAGCGTGCGGCCCAGGGTGCGCAGGCTCAGGTCCGCCTGCGCGATGTCCTTCTGCGCCTGGGCGATGCAGACCTTGCGCGCGCCGTCGTCCAGGAAGCGGGCGAAGACGAGGTTGGGCTCCGTGTTCTCGGAGGTGATGAGCGCGTAGTCGGCGCGGCCCAGCGACTGGGCGCGTGCCTCCAGCTCATCCCACTCCATGCCCACGGCGACGCGGATGGACTCCTTGAGCTGCGCGACGGTGAGGCGGCGGGGCGCACGGCCCACGCTGCCACCCTGGGCCTCCGGGTCCGGCAGCGGGTCGATTTGATCCGTGTTCCCGTGCGGGTTGGGCACGGGGTCCAGCTGGGCGTCCAGCGGGACGGGCTTGGCGGGGACGTCCACGGAGCCCTGGGTGCAGCCCGTGGCGAGCGCGAGCAGCGCGGTCAGCAGAAGGCGGCGCATCAGTCGATCCTCCGGTACGCGTCGGACATCACCACCTGCTCGATGAGGCCCTTGAGGCTGTGGTTGTTCTTGGCGAAGTCCTGCGACAGCGTCTGCAGGTACATCCGCTGCTCCTCGACCGTCATGGCGCGGCCCAGGAACTCGTTCCAGACGCGCTTGACGGTGCAGCGCTCCAGGTCGCCCGTCTCCATCATCCGCTTCACCAGCGTCTGCGGACCGCCCTCGATGTTCTTCTCCTCGTCCGCGGTGCGGTAGAGGTAGGTCTTCAAGAGGCCCAGCGAGTTGGCGCCGTCGCCGTCGAAGGCCTGCATCACGTACTGGCTGCACTCGTTGTCGCAGCTGGTGTTACCGGCGAGGGCGCAGTCGCGGCACTTCACGTCCAGCTTGGGGAACTGATCCGGGGACAGGAACAGCGCGGAGCGCTCCGCGTAGCGGCCCCAGTGCGCGCCCGTGGGCTCGATGGTGGCGTGGCAGTAGTTGCAGCCGCAGCGCGTGGCCAGGTTGTTACTCCGGTTGCAGATGTCGTCCGGGGACGGCAGGTTCGCGTCCGCGGCCGGGGCGAAGTGCTTGCAGAGGAACGCCTCGTAGAACTCGTTCACGCGGGCGCGCTGGGTGGGGAAGCGGTAGAGGAACGCGGGCGTGGTGAGCACGCCGGAGTGGGTGCCCTCACGGACGTACTCGCTCCACTGGGTGGCGTTCGCGTACGTCACGGCGGGCAGCGTGGCCGCGTCCGCGGGGGACTTGATGCTGAAGACGCCCGCGCCCTGACGCTGCCGGTAGAACTCCGACAGCGTGCCGTTCACGAAGGAGCGGCGGGTGGTGAGGATGTTGAAGTAGGGCTCGTCGTTCCGCACCACGGAGTCCGTGATGTAGAGCGGCTCCTCGTTGAAGGCAGCGACGCGCGCGGTGTGCACGTCGGTGATTTCGCAGCGGCGCATCTTGTCGCCGCAGCCGCAGCTGCGGTCGCTGTTGAAGCGCGACGTTTCACAGGACGCACCCGTGTAGGGGTTCGTCGCGCGGTCCTGCGCCTCCACGGCACACACCTTCACGGTCTCCGTGGTAGTGGACCAGTAGGGCTGCACCGTGGTGGTGACGTAGCCGTCGCGCTGCACGCACCCTGTTTGCGCCTTCCAGACGCCCTTCTGGTTCGTGGAGATGTCGAACCCGCAGCGTTCCAGCCTCATGCTGGTCGTCGGGGTGGTGGGATGCTCCCAGGCGGTGATGACGCCCGTGGCCGGAAACGGCACCAGGATGTTGGTGGTGTTCTTGTTCGGGTCCGGCAGGCAGAGGTAGCCCACGGACTTGCTCGCGGAGGCCAGGTAGCGGTTGTCGCAGAAGTTCACGTACTTGCCGTACGTCGCGTCGGCCTTCAGCGCGTTGCAGTCCGCGAACTTCAGCTCGGGCGACGTGGAGGCCACGTCCAGTTGGCGGCACTGGTAGAAGTTCGTGTCGTAGTCGTAGCTGACCGGCAGCGGGATGCCCTGCTCGTCCCGACAGGCGGGGGCCGTGGAGTTGCTCTGGTGGGGGTCCTGCGGGTTCGCCTTGCAGCTGTCCTGCGCGATCTCCCCATCACAGCGCTGGCTCTGGCCGCCGCGCAGGGTGTTGGAGTTGTTGCCCGCGAAGCTCAGCGGCGTGCCGGACACGCGGTAGTCGCCGTTGCCCTGCACGCTCGAGTTGATGTTCGAGCGCAGCAGTGCGCGGTGGTAGTTGCGCATCCGCGCGTAGAAGGACTCATCCTTCATCATCGCGCGGACGTCTTCCGCCGTGACGGAGCCCTTGGCCTGGAACGCCTTGTACTCCTCCATGGTCGGAGGACGTCCCAGCAAATCGAGAGAAAGCTGACGGAGATGCCGCTCCAGGGGAACTTTCGCCACGGGCGCGCACACCGCTTCTTCAGCGGCTGCGGGCAGGGCGAGCAGGAGGGCGGCGCTCGCCAGGGGGGCAAGGCAACGCACGCTGAACACGGGGAACCTCCGAGAGGGGGGGTCGGGGGTGACGCAGTGAACCGAAGTATGAAGGAATTTCCGGTTTGAGATCTAGTTGACCTTACCGATTCCATTCAACCGACATGTAGGTATTAGCAGGATTCCGCTTGGAGACCCTGTTGCAAGCCGCCCGGACGCGGTCCACAAGGGGGACATGTCCAACGCTGCTTCCGGGCTCACCCCGTCGTCCTCGTCCGCCAACGACCGCTCCTTCTTCATCGCGATCGGCTTGGTGTCCGCTGGCGCGCTGGCGCTGCTGGCGTGGCTGCTGCTCATCCGGCGCGGAGGCGCGGGCATGGGCGTGGACCTGCGCTTCATGCCGGCGGTGAACGCGGGGCTCAACGCGACGGCGGCGGCGCTGCTGCTGGGCGGCTGGGTGGCCATCAAGCGCGGCGCGCGGAAGGTGCACCAGAATCTGATGGTGAGCGCGTTCGCCGCGTCCGCGCTGTTCCTGGTGGGCTACCTCGCCTACCACTTCGTGCACGGCGACACGCGTTACGTGGGCGACTTCCGCGGGCTGTACCTGACGCTGCTGGCCAGCCACGTCATCCTGTCCATGCCGGTGCTGCCCATGGCGCTGGTGGCCTTCTACTTCTCCTGGCGGCAGCAGTTCGCCCGGCACCGCAAGGTGACGCGGTGGCTGGCGCCCATCTGGCTCTACGTGTCGGTGACGGGCGTGGTGGTGTTCTTCATGCTGCGCGGCGGCGTGCCCGCCGTCTCCTGAAGCGCCGCGCTACCGCGCGGTGTGCTCGGACGTGGACCGCGCGGGCCCCGCGGCGAGCGCGATGCCCCGGGGCAGGCGCACGGTGAAGGTGGAGCCCTGCCCCTCCACGCTGCGCACGGCGAGCGTGCCGCCGTGCAGCTCCACCATGCGGCGCGCACTGGCCAGGCCCACGCCGCTGCCGGAGACGTCCTGGGACACGTTGCGCCCGCGGTGGAAGCGCTCGAAGACGAAGGGCAGGTCCTCCACCGGGATGCCAATGCCCTGGTCCGTCACGGACAGCAGCACGAACTGCTGCGTCTCCCCCTCCTCCATCGCCAGTTGCACGGTGACGGTGGAGCCCGCGGCGCTGTACTTCACCGCATTGCCCATCAGGTTCTCCAGCACGCGCTCCAGGGCGTGCGCGTCCCACTCGCCGGTGAAGTCGCGCCCGTCCGGCGCCTCCAGGACGAGGTGGTGGCGTGACGCGTTGGCCTCCAGCTCGCGCACCTTGCCGCGCACCATGGCCAGCAGGTCCATGGACTCGCGCTTGAGCGGGCGCTCCTGGCCGCGCGTCACCTCCAGGAAGTGGTCGATGAGCTCGCCCATGCGGTGCGCCGCGCGCACGATGTGGCCCAGGCGTGTCTCCAGGGCGGGCGTCATCGCGGCGGCGGGAATCTGCCGGCGCAGCACCTGGGCGTTGAGCGTCATGATTTGAAGCGGGCCCTTCAAGTCGTGCGTCGCCAGCGAGAAGAGCTCGTCGCGCACGGCCAGGGCATCGCGGGCGGCGGCCTCGGCGCGCTCGGCGCGCAGGCGGCGCTCCTCCAGTTCGCGCGTCATCAGCACCGTGTCCACCGCGGCCCGCAGGCTGCGGCGCAGGCGCTCCGGGCTGAAGGCCTCCTTCACCAGGTAGTCCTGGGCGCCGGCCTTCATGGCGTCCACCGCCACGCGCTCGTTGCCGCTGCCGGTGAGCACCACCACGGCGGGCACCCTGGGCAGGCCCAGCTCCGCGAGCTTCTGGAGCATGCTGACGCCGTTCATGCCGGGCAGGTGGTAGTCGAGCAGCATCGCGTCCACCGCGTTGCCGGACAGGTACGCCAGCGCGTCCTCCGCGGAGGACACCGGCACCACCTCCCATTGCATGTCCGGGTCACGCGCCAGCGCGCGGCTGACCGCGAGGCGGTCCGCCATGCCGTCGTCCACCAGCAGCACGCGCAGGCTCATGCTTCCGGCTCCTGGGGCTCGGGCAGACGCGCGGCCTTGAACCAGAAGGCATGGAGTGCTTCGGCGGTGGCCTGCAACTGGGGACCGACTTCGGGCTTGAACAGGTAGCTGTTGGCACCGTCCGCGTAGGCGCCGTCCACATCCTCCGCGGCCACGGACGAGGAGAAGATGATGACGGGGATGGAGCGCAGGTCGGGGTCCGCCTTCAGCGTGGCCAGCACCTCGCGCCCGCCGATGCCCGGCATGTGCAGGTCCAGCAGGATGAGCACCGGGCGCTCCGCGTCCGCGTGGACACCGCGCCGGTAGAGGTAGTCCAGGGCGTTCTCGCCGTCGCGCACGCGCACCACCGGCACGGGCAGCGGCAGACGCTTCGCGATGCGCATCAGCGCCTCCGCGTCCGGATCACTGTCCTCCACCAGCAGGAGCGGCTTCATGATCGCGGTGCCTCGCCCAGTGTGAAGAAGAACGTCGAGCCCCTTCCCAGCGCGGAGTCCACCCAGAGCATGCCGCCGTGCAGCGACACCAGCCGGCGCGCGATGGCCAGCCCCGCCCCCGTGCCGCCGCCGTAGGCCTGCGCGGGGTGCAGGCGGCGGAACAGCTCGAAGATGGCTTCATGGAATTGCGGCGCGATGCCGATGCCGGGGTCCTTCACGTAGAAAAGGTAGGGCGCGGTGACATGCCGCGCCGCCTCCGGGCGCGTTTCTCCTGGCCCCAGGAAGCCCACCTCCACCCAGCGCGGCTCGGCTGTCTGGTACTTGGCCGCGTTGCTGATGAGGTTGGCCCACACCTGACGGATGCGGACGGCGTCACACGCCACCGTGGGCAGGCGGCGGGGCAAGCGGACCTCCACCCTGCCCTCCTCCAGCCGCGCGCCCAGCGTCCTCAGCACGTCCTCCACCAGGGACTGCTGATCCGTCTCCTCCCACGACAGCTCCAGCCGGCCCAGGCGGCTGTACTCGAAGAGGTTGTCGAGCAGTTCGTGCGTGCGCTTCGCCAGCCACGCCAGGGACTCCAGCTGCCCGAGTCCGTCCGCGCCCAGCGTGGGGCCGAAGTCCTCCTGGAGGAAGGAGCTGTACTGGAGGATGCCGCGCAGGGGCTCCTTGAGGTCGTGCGCCACGGTGCCGCCGAACGCGTCCAACTCCGCGTTGGAGCGGGCCAGCTCCCGCGACAGCCGGGCCAGCTCCTCCGCATGCCGCAGCACCACGCCCACCAGCGCGCCCTTGAGCGCGCGCGCCGCCTCCAGGTCCTGCGCGGACCACGGGGTGCAGGCGCCCTTCATCTCCTCACGCCACACGTCGAAGGACGTGCGGGGCCGCAGCCGCGCATGGCCCGGTTCCGGACGCACGGGCTTGTTCGGATTGCCGGCCCACGACACGGTGCGCGCCACCTCCGGGCGGAACCACAGCGCGAAGTGCGGCACGGAGGGGTCCAGGCGCACCGCCAGCAGGCCCGCGGCCACGTCCGCGCGCGAGGCCAGCGGCGGGTACACGGCCCCCAGCCGGTCCACGTGGAAGGCCTCGTCCGGCAGCTCCCGCTCCGAAAGCCACGCCACCAGGGCGCGCACCTCCTCCGCGGACGGCGTGGTGCCGAGCAGCAGGGGCGACGCCTCCGGACCCGCGCTCGCGCCCAGCACCAGCGCCACGCCGTGGGAGCCCGTGAGCTCCATCAGCAGCGGGGCCTGCGCCTCCAGCGCCTTCGCGGGGCTGCGCTCGCCCAGGTTCGGCAGGACCAGCGCGTTGAGCAGCGACGCACGACGCGCCTGGGCGGCGGACTCCAGGCTCCGCTCCTCCGCGGAGAGCTGGAGCGACAACAGCCGCGCCAGCACCTCGCACGCCTGCCGCCGCGCGGCGGACACCGTGCGGGGCGCCAGGTGATGGCAGGCCATGAGCCCCCAGAGCTGTCCGTCCTTCAGGAGCGACACGCTGAAGGACGCGCCCACGCCCATGTTGCGCAGGTACTCCAGGTGGATTTCCGACACGCTGCGGAGCGCGGAGCCGGACAGGTCCAACGGGCGCTGGGTGCCGGGCAGCACCGGCGGCACCAGGGGCACGGCCTTCGCGTCCACGTCCGCGATGAGGCGCATGGGGTTGCGCGTGTAGAGGGCGCGCGCCTGCGCGGGGATGTCGCTCGCGGGGTAGTGCAGGCCCATGAAGGAGTCCACGCCCTCGCGCACGCTCTCCGCCACGACCTCGCCGTGGAAGTCCGCGTGGAAGCGGTAGACCATCACCCGGTCGTAGCCGATGAGCTCCCGCACCGCGTCCGCGGCCTCTTGAAGCAGCGCGACCGTGCCCTTCGCGCGAGCCAGCGGCGACACCAGCCGCTGCACCGCGCCCAGCGCGGTCTCCTCCGCGCCCACGTCCTCGTCCGCCAGCGGCTCCAGCTCCAGCACGCGCAGGCCGTCGCTGTCATGCAGGAGCGCGGAGCAGCGCTGTCCCGACACCTCCACGGTGACGGGCCCCGGCCCCGCCTCCACGCGCGCGAGCAGTCCGTGCGGAAGCACGCCGGACAGGGGCTTGCCCACGAGCGCATCCGGCCCGGCGCCGAGCAGCACCTGGACGTTCGCGCTCACGACCGCGACGGCCTCCGTGTCCCGGTGGAAGGCGACGAGCACACCCCGCGGCTGGATGCCGCCCAGCAGGTGGATGGGCTCGCGATCACAGACGCTGAGGTCCGCATCAGAGACGGACGGGGACATCGTGCTCTCGCATCAACCAGGCGGCGAAGGTGTCGAAGGTATCGCGGGCGCCCTGCACGACGGCCGCGTCGAAGGTCTCGGAGGCCGCCCGTTCGGACGCCCGGGTGAGGGCTTCACCGAACGCACGCCACATGGGGCCCACCTGGTCGCCATAGGCCCGGAAGAAGGCGAAGTTCCCCACGCGTGCGTCCGGCCCGAAGTGGCGCGTCAGGTGGCGCAGGATGAGCTGGCCCCCCAGCGTGGAGCCCTCCAGCACGTACGCGCAGCCCAGCGCCTCCGCCAGGCCCGGCAGCGCCGGCAGCGAGGAGGCGCGCGGCAGCCGCGCGAGCGAGGCCATGTCGTGCCCCATGGCGCGCAGGTCCGCGTCCAGCAGCGGCGTCTTCCAGCGCGCCCCCAGGTCCAGCGCTGGCTCCAGGGCCGCCAGGGGACCGGCGAGCAGCGCCTCCAGGGGCAGATAGAGGCCGTAGAAGGCCTCCAACTGGCGCTGGTAGTCCCCGGGCGTCAGGTGCGCGTCCATCAGACGCACCACGCCCTCCGTGCGCTCGTGGTGGGGGCGCGTCTCCGTCTTCAGCCGCTGCATCAGTTCCAAAGTGGCCGGAGGATCGGAAGCGGCGCGGCGGGGGGAAAGAACCAATTGCGCTGAATGTTGGCCGTTCATCGCAGGCGACTGTCGTCCGTTCACTCAGGCCTGCGGCGGGGGGCGCACGGAGCGTGAGGCTTCACGGGGTGCCTGTTTCCCCGGCACCACTCCACGCGGTGACTCAACCCCCTGGACCACCCTGTCTTTACGGGCTGCGACACGACGCGTTAGCCTGGAGGCTCAACAGCTTGGCTTCCCGCGTCATGCGGGAAAGGGGTCCTGACGATGCCGTTCACCCTCCCTCCGCGCTACGGGCTGTATGAGCCGGAGACCGAGCACGACGCCTGCGGCGTGGGATTCGTGGCCCACATCCGGGGACAGCGCTCTCGGGGCATCGTGGAGGACGCGCTGGAGCTGCTCAACCGCCTGAGCCACCGCGCCGCGGCAGGGCGCGACCCGGAGACGGGCGACGGCGCCGGCATCCTGGTGCAGTTGCCGCACCGCTTCTTCAACCATGAAGCGCCGCGGCTGGGTTTCGAGCTGCCGCCGCGCCGCCAGTACGGCGTGGCGCAGGTGTTCCTGCCGCAGGAGCCGGAGGCGCGCCGCGCGTGCGAGGCGCTGTTCGAGGACGTGGTGGAGGAGGAGGGGCAGCGGCTGCTCGGCTGGCGCGACGTGCCAGTGGCGCCGGAGGAACTGGGGCCGCTCGCGCGGGAGGCCGCGCCGTTCATCCGTCAGCTGTTCATCGCTCGGCGCCGCGTGGTGCCCAGCGCCTTCGAGCGCAAGCTCTACCGCATCCGAAAGCTGGTGGAGAACCGCGTGCTGGCGCGCGGCGTGGATCCGCAGGGGCGCTTCCACGTGGCCAGCTGTTCGTCGGAGACGCTCATCTACAAGGGGCTGCTGTTGCCCCGGCAGCTGCCGCGCTTCTACGCGGACCTGCGGCACCCGGAGTTCGTCAGCGCGCTGGCGCTGGTGCACTCGCGCTTCTCCACCAACACCTTCCCCACGTGGGAGCTGGCGCAGCCGTTCCGCTTCATCGCGCACAACGGTGAAATCAATACACTGCGTGGCAACCGCAACTGGATGACGGCGCGGCGAGGGCTGCTCCAGACGGCGAAGCTGGGCGGGAGCCTGGAGCCGCTGTGGCCCATCATCGTCCCGGGCAAGAGCGACTCCGCGCAGTTCGACAACATGGTGGAGCTGCTCTACCTGGGCGGCCGCACCCTGCCCCACGCGATGATGATGATGATCCCGGAGGCGTGGGAGGGTCACAAGGAGATGGGCGACGAGCGCCGCGCCTTCTACGAGTACTCCGCGTCCCTGCTGGAGCCGTGGGACGGCCCCGCGGCCATCGCGTTCACGGACGGACAGCTGATTGGCGCGACGTTGGACCGCAACGGCCTGCGCCCCGCGCGCTACCTGGTGACGGAGGACGACCGCATCATCCTGGCGTCGGAGACGGGCGTCATCGACGTGCCCCCGTCGCAGGTGCGCCGCAAGGGCCGGCTGACGCCGGGCCGCATGCTGCTGGTGGACACCACGGAGGGGCGCATCCTGGAGGACGAGGAGGTGAAGCATGAAATCACCTCGCGCTGGCCCTACCGCCGCTGGCTCCAGCGCAACGTCTTCACCTTCGAGGACCTGCCCGCCGTCCCCGCCCCCGCGCGCCTGAAGGGCGAGACGCTGTGGCGGACGCAGCGCGCGTTCGGCTACACGGATGAAGACGTGCGCACCACGCTGGTCCCCATGGCGGAGACGGGCAAGGAGCCCACGGGCTCCATGGGCACGGACACGCCGCTGGCGGTGCTGAGCGACCAGGCACCCACCCTCTTCAACTACTTCCACCAGCTCTTCGCGCAGGTGACCAACCCGCCCATCGACCCGCTGCGCGAGGCGCTGGTGATGACGCTGGCCACCGCGCTGGGCCCGGAGGGCAACACCTTCGAGGAGACGCCGGAGCAGTGCCACCGGCTCTCGCTGCCCGGCCCCATCCTCACCAACGGGCAGCTTGCGCGACTGGCGAACCTGCGCGGCGACACCGGCCTCTTCGAGCCGCGTCCCTTGAGCCTGCTGTACCCGCACGCGGGCGGCGCGGCGACAGCGCTGGAGGTCGCGGTGGAGCGGCTGTGCACGGCGGCGGTGGATGCCGTCGACGCGGGCGCGAGCATCCTCGTGCTGAGCGACCGGGGCGTGGACGCGGCGCACGCGGCGATTCCGGCGCTGCTGGCCGTGTCCGCGGTGCACCAGCGGTTGGTGCGCGACGGCACGCGCATGTACACGGGCATCGTGCTGGAGACGGCGGAGGCGCGCGAGGTGCACCACTTCGCGTGCCTGTTCGCCTACGGCGTGTCCGCGGTGAACCCGTACCTGGCGCTGGACACGCTGCGCGCGCTGGCGGACGCGGGGGAGCTCAAGGCGGACGCGGACAAGGCGCAGGCTCAGTACCTCCACGGCCTGGAGGAGGGCCTGCTCAAGGTGATGTCCAAGATGGGCATCTCCACGCTCCAGTCCTACCGCGGCTCGCAGCTCTTCGAGGCGGTGGGTCTGCAGCGAAGCCTCATCGAGAAGCACTTCACCGGCACGTCGTCGCGAGTGGAGGGCGTGGGTCTGCCGGAGCTGGGACGCGAGGTGGCGGAGCGGCACGCGCGCGGCTTCGGCGTCGGCGCGGACGGCGAGGAGGACCTGCTGCCGGTGGGCGGTCAGTTCCGCTGGCGCCGGCAGGGCGAGCGCCACAAGTGGAACCCGGCCACCGTGGCGAAGCTCCAGGCGGCGGTGCGCGCGAACGACGCGGCGCAGTTCCAGGAGTACTCGAAGCTGGCGGACGACGAGACGCGCGAGCACAGCAACCTGCGCGGCCTGTTGGACGTGGTGACGGACGGCTGCACGCCGGTGCCGCTGGAGGAGGTGGAGCCCGCGCTGGAGCTGGCGCGGCGCTTCGTCACCGGCGCCATGTCCTTCGGCTCCATCAGCGCGGAGGCGCACGAGACGCTGGCCATCGCGATGAACCGGCTGGGCGGCAAGTCCAACAGCGGCGAGGGCGGCGAGGAGTCCCGCCGCTACACCCAGGACCCCAACGGCGACTCGCGCCGCAGCGCCATCAAGCAGGTGGCCAGCGCGCGCTTCGGCGTGACGGCCGAGTACCTGGTCAACGCGGACGAGCTCCAAATCAAGATGGCCCAGGGCGCCAAGCCCGGCGAGGGAGGCCAGCTTCCGGGCCACAAGGTGGACGAGCGGATTGCGCGCGTGCGCTGGAGCACGCCGGGCGTGACGCTGATTTCGCCGCCGCCGCACCACGACATCTACTCCATCGAGGACCTGGCGCAGCTCATCTACGACCTCCAGTCCGTGAACGCGAAGGCGCGCGTGAGCGTGAAGCTGGTGAGCGAGGTGGGCGTGGGCACCATCGCCGCGGGCGTGGCCAAGGCGGGCGCGGGCTGCGTGGTGGTGGCGGGCTACGAGGGCGGCACGGGTGCCTCTCCCCTCTCCAGCCTCCAGCACGCGGGCCTGCCGTGGGAGCTGGGGCTGGCGGAGACGCAGCAGGTGCTGGTGCACAACGGCCTGCGCTCGCGCATCCGCGTGCAGGTGGACGGCGGCCTGCGCACCGCGCGCGACGTGCTGGTGGCGGCGCTGCTGGGCGCGGAGGAGTTCGGCCTGGCCACCGCGAGCCTCGTGTCCGTGGGCTGCATCATGCTGCGCAAGTGCCACCTCAACACCTGCTCGGCGGGCATCGCCACGCAGGACCCGGCGCTGCGCGAGCGCTACCAGGGCACGCCGGAAAACGTCGTGAGCTTCTTCCTGCTGCTGGCGGAGGACCTGCGCCTGCACATGGCGAAGCTGGGCGTGCGAAAGCTGGATGAACTGGTGGGCCGGGTGGACCTGCTGCGCCAGCGCGCGGCGGTGGACCACTGGAAGGCGCGCAAGCTGGACCTGTCCGCGCTGCTCGCCGCGCCGTCCGCGCCAGCCACCGAGCCGCGCCACTGCCAGACGCCGCACCGCAAGGACGTGGCGGACCACCTGGACCACGAGCTGCTCACCAAGGCGCAGTCCGTGCTCGCGGGCGGGCCGCCGCTGATGCTGACGCTGCCGGTGGCGAACACGCACCGCGCGGTGGGCGCCATGCTGTCCGGTGAGATTGCCCGCCGTCACGGCGCGCAGGGGCTGCCGGACGGGAAGCTGCGGGTGAAGCTGAAGGGCTCCGCGGGCCAGAGCTTCGGCGCGTTCCTCGCGTCGGGCGTGACGCTGGAGCTGGAGGGCGACACCAACGACTACCTGGGCAAGGGGCTGTCCGGCGGACGCATCATCGTCTACCCGCCGGAGGGCAGCCGCTTCACGCCCGAGGAGAACGTGCTCGTCGGCAACACGGTGCTCTACGGCGCCACGGCCGGCGAGGTGTACCTGCGAGGACTCGCGGGTGAGCGCTTCGCGGTGCGCAACAGCGGCGCGCAGGCGGTGGTGGAGGGCGTGGGCGACCACGGCTGCGAGTACATGACGGGCGGCGTGGTGGTGGTGCTGGGCCAGACGGGCCGCAACTTCGCGGCCGGCATGAGCGGCGGCACCGCGTATGTGCTGGACCGCGAGCGCTCCTTCCGCGAGCGCTGCAACCTGGAGATGGTGGAGCTGGAGTCGCTGGTGGACGAGTCGGAAATCTGGCTCGTGCACGGGATGATTGAACGCCACCTGCACCACACCGGCAGCGCGCTCGCGCGGCGGGTGCTCGACAACTGGGAGCTGATGGTGCCGCAGTTCATGAAGGTGATGCCGTCCGACTACAAGCGCGTGCTCCAGGCGCGAAGGGCGGCGCGCAGGCCGCCACCGGCCGCGGGCGTGCAGCAACTCCACGTCGTTGGCGGGGGGACCTGAACCATGGGCAAGCCCACGGGTTTCATGGAGTGGCAGCGCGTCCACGCACCCAAGCGGGACAAGGTGGAGCGCCTGGAGGACTGGCGCGAGCTGCACCTGCCGTTGTCCGCGGACGAGGCGAAGCGGCAGGCGGGACGCTGCATGGACTGCGGCATCCCCTTCTGTCACCAGGGCTGTCCCCTGGGGAACCTCATCCCGGACTTCAACGACGCGGTGTACCGGGGCCAGTGGAAGGAGGCGTACCAGGTGCTCAGCCGCACCAACACCTTCCCGGAGTTCACCGGACGGCTGTGCCCCGCGCCGTGCGAGGCCGCGTGCGTGCTGGCCATCGACCGGGACGCGGTCACCATCGAGCAGATGGAGAAGGAGATCTCCGAGCGCGCCTTCGCGGAGGGCTGGGTGAAGGCCCGGCCTCCGGCGCGGCGCACGGGCAAGCACGTGGCGGTGGTGGGTTCCGGGCCCGCGGGCCTGGCGGCGGCGGCGCAGCTGAACGCGGCCGGGCACAGCGTGACGGTGTACGAGAAGGACAGCCGCGCCGGAGGCCTGCTGCGCTACGGCATCCCGGACTTCAAGCTGGAGAAGGCGGTGCTGGACCGCCGGCTCGCGCTGATGGAGGCGGAGGGCATCGTCTTCCGCACGGGTGAGGATGTGGCCGTCACGCCGGGCTGGCGCGCGCTGCGCGAACAGTACGACGGCGTGGTGCTGGCCCTGGGCGCGCGCAAGGCCCGCGAGCTGGACGTGCCGGGCCGCGAGCTGTCCGGCGTGCTGCAGGCCATGGACTACCTGGAGCACCAGAACCGCGTGGTGACGGCGGGAGCATCGCCGGACGCGCGGCTGGAGGCCCAGGGCAAGAGGGTCATCATCCTGGGCGGCGGCGACACGGGTTCGGACTGCCTGGGCACGGCGCTGCGCCAGGACGCGGCGAGCGTGATGCAGGTGGAGCTGCTCCCCGCGCCGCCGCAGCTGCGCGCGAAGGAGAACCCGTGGCCGCGCTGGCCACTGGTGTTCCGCACGTCGTCCAGCCAGGAGGAGGGCGGCGAGCGCGCCTTCGCGATGATGACGAAGCGGCTGGAGGGCGAGGACGGCCAGCTCAAGCGCCTGCACGCGGTGCGCGTGGAGGTGCAGCGCGAGCCGAACGGAGCACTGAAGCTGGTGGAGGTGCCGGGCTCCGAGGAGGTGTTCGAGGTGGACCTGCTCGTGCTCGCCATGGGCTTCACCGGCCCGAACACGGACCGGCTGGCGGAGGAGCTGGGCGTGACGCTGTCGCCGCGCGGCACGGTGCAGGTGGACGCGAAGTTCGCCACCTCCGCGCCGGGCGTGTACTGCGCGGGCGACGCCAGCCGGGGCGCGAGCCTCATCGTCTGGGCGCTCGCGGACGGACGTGAGGCGGCGCGCGCGCTGGACACCTGGCTGTCCGGCACCGCCTCCGCGCTGCCCACGCGCGGTCAGGATTGCGCGTTCTAGACCTGGGTCAAAGTCAGACGCCTCACAGGAAAACGGGGCGTCTGGTTGCTTTTCCATTCCAGACGCGTCGGACTCCCGACACGGCCCTCGTCCTGGAGGGCCGATTGGGAGGCAGCATGCGGAAGCTGGGATTGGCTGGAGTCCTGACGGCGCTGTGGGCCGTGGCGGCGCTGGGCTGTGGGGGTGTGGCGCCCGCGGAGGAGGATCTCGCGAGCACGGAGCAGGGGCTGGAGGCGTGCGTGCCGAACGCGACCTATTGCAGGCCGGACGGCTCGCGGGTCTGTGACTACGACGGCTTCTGCCGCCTCCCATGTACTCCGGGAGGCCCGTCGTCCCAGTGCGGGAGCCGCGAGCAGTGCTGCCTGGGCTACTACGACCCCTCGGAGGACATCCTCGTCCTCCCCCACTGCGCGCCCTCCTGCAACTACCCGCAATGAGCCCGGGGGCGCGGGCTCGCCGGACCTGAGGGTCAGTGGACGCGGGCCGCGGGCGGCTGGAGGAAGTCGAGCGGCAACTCCCGCAGCTGCGTCCTGAAGCCGGGACGCAGCTCCAGCAGCTGCTTCACCACGCCGATGTCACGGATGGGGCCCACCGTGAGCGCCGGCGCTGGCGCACCGGGGGGCACGTCCAGGGGCACGCTCCCAGCGAGCGCCTCCATCCGGGACAGGAAGCCCAGGTCCAGGTCGATGAACCATCCGCACGTGGTGCAGCTGGCCAGCTCCTGCAGCCGCTGATGCCGGCGCAGCAGGTCCGCGAATGGCCACGACGCCACGGCGGACCCGAACTGGGCATCCGGCACGGTGAACATGAAGCCCGGGCCCCCACCCGTCAGGAACTTGGACAGCCGGGCCGGGATGCCCGACGTGGGGCTGACGTGCACGAAGGCCAGGTTGTCCGTGCCCGAGAAGTCGTTCGTGCCCGTGTCCTTGAAGTGACAGCCATTGCACGTGTTGACGGAGAACTCCTTCCGCGCGCAGACCTCCGTGGCATCCGTGGGCACCACGCTGAAGCCTTCCCAGTGGGTCGGCGGCGCCACCAGCGCGTTGGCGCCCAGGAACGGTCTGCCATTGAGGGTGCGAGGCACCGTGAAGTGCGCGGTGCACCGGGTGGGGACGGTCACCGGCTGCTCGACGCCGTTCTTGACCTGCGTGCGGACGAAGGTGTCGATGTCCGGATCCGTCTGGGAATCATGGGTCGCGTCATCGGGAGTCAGCGCCATCGTGTGGACGCGAAGGGGCCCGTTGGAGGGTTTGTCCTTGCCGGTGACGGGGTGCTCGTCCGCCAGCCGGAACTCCCGCATCTCCCACGGAAACGCCAGGGCGACCTCGTTGGTGCGAATCTGGTTGAGCGCGTTCGCGTTGCCCTTCCCCGGAGCCCGTCCCCGCAGGACGACGCTCTGGGTCATCTGCGTGAGCTGCGCCTTGTAGGCCACGTTGAAGGACGTGAACGTCCCCAGCAACGCCCACTGCCGTGCCCAGGCGACGACCGGCGCGCACCCCTCGCCGGGCACGCCGTATTCGAAGATGACGGTGAAGGGCTTGAGGTTGCACGTCGCCTCCGTTCCACCTCCCCAGGATGAGGGGCGCGTCAGCCCGAAGATGAAGCGCAGTTCGCCCGGGTCGTTCGGCTTGTCGTCGTAGTCCCGGATACCGGCCAGGTCGATGCGGTTGACGATGGCCAGCAGCCGGAAGGGCGCGATGTCCAGGTCCAGCGGATTGCTCAGCACCACCTCCCAGCGGCCCGTGGAGGTGTTCTGCTGGAAGGCCGAGGTCGCGCCGCTGGCTGCGGCCCAGGGGGCAATCACTTCGTCATACATCTTGCGGCGCGCGGGCACCGTGTCGCCGTTGGATTGGAAGTCATTGAGCCAGAGCGACAGCCAGTTCAGCACGAAGGCCTCCGGCCGAGCGCCGGACCCCTGGGCCATCTCCCGCATGAGGTGCGCGAAGGTCCATACCCCGCCCTTCGTCCCCGCGCCGGTGCACGGGTCCCACGTGCGCGCCGGGTCGAGCACCACGGCCGGGTCGCGGATCATCTGCGTCCGCTCCCACTGGGGCTGGGTGGAGGTCGGCACCAGCGGGCAGTTCGTGACCGGCACCTGCCTACCCCACCCGAAGGCCTCCGCGTCCACGGGGAGCCCCTCGTAGCGGGCGACCGGGTGGCGGCCGTTGAACAGGATGGACTCCCGGGTGGTCGGACCAAGCTCGCCCGAAGCCAGGCGGCGCTCGTTCTCCTGGCGTCGCTCCAGCTCCGAGTCCGGGAGCCGCGTGAAGAGCGTGAAGAAGTCCGGACCGGGGCTCGAGGGAATCGCGCCCAGCCGCGCCAGGGTGTCGGAGTGGAACAGGACCGTGGGCCGAGCCGGATCTCCCACCACGCGCACCAGGCTGTCCGAGAGCAGCCGGTTGGCGGGGGGCGGCAGCTTCACGTGCACCGCCGTCGTCTCCCCCAGCGGCGTGGGCTGTTCCAGCTTCTGGACGAAGGTTCCGGCGACGGACAGGCCCGGCACGAGGGGCAGTTCACCCAGGCTCGTGCTGCTCCCCCGCGACTCCTCCGCGGCACCCTGCCGCGAAGGCTCCTGCGCCGGATCCTTCGCGCAGCCACTGACGGCCAGCACGGCTCCCAAGACGGCGATTCTCAACTCCTCGCACTTCCGAAACATACATGTCCCCCGGTAATGCCAGCCTTTGCATGAACTGGATGGCATTGACTCAACGCCGCAGGGGTGAAGTGCGCGCACGGACGTCCGACCCATGACGGGGCGCAGTCTCGCCCCGGACAAGGTGCTGCCCGCGCGAGTGAGCAGCAGGGGCTCCACCCATTCCCTTCCCGACAGGCGCACGGCCTCGCGGGGTCCACACGCTTGGAGGCCCAACGCATCACGGAGCCCACCCGCGTGAAGCGAGGGGCCCCGTGTGCACCGGCGTCGGTGGGGAAGAGCGCTACGCGGGAACGGGCTCCGACGGAGCGGCGTGCTCCGGGACGGAGGGCGCGCTGCTCGCGGCGGGCGCGGGCGGCGTGGGGACGGCGAGTGCGGCGGTGGGGACCTCGCCCACGGTCTCTCCGTGCTGGCTCAGGTCCAGGCCCTCTTCCTCCTGCTCAAGGGTGACGCGCAGCGGGACGATGCGGTCGACGATCTTGTACAGGATGTAGGAACCCACGAAGGAGAAGACGGAGACGACGACCAGCGCCAGCAGGTGCATGAGGAAGGTGCGCGTGGTGCCGTAGATGAGGCCCACGTCCTTGGCGAGCACGCCGGTGAGCACCATGCCCACGATGCCGCCCAGGCCATGGCAGGGGAACACGTCGAGCGTGTCATCCAGCGCGGTGCGGCTCTTGAAGTGGACGGCGGCGTTGCTGACGAAGCTGGCGACCAGGCCCACCACGATGCTCTGCCCCACGGTGATGAAGCCGGCGGCGGGGGTGACGGCGACCAGGCCCACCACCGCGCCCACGCAGGCGCCCATGGCGCTGGGCTTGCGGCCGCGCAGCCAGTCGAAGGCGATCCACCCGAGCATCGCGGCGGCGGAGGCCGTGTTGGTGGTGGCGAAGGCGAGCGTGGCCAGCGACGACGCGGACAGCGCGGAGCCGGCGTTGAAGCCGAACCAGCCGAACCACAGCATGCCCGTGCCGAGCATCACGAAGGGAACATTGGCGGGAGCATGCGTGGCGTGCGTCAGGTGCACCTGGCGGCGGCCCAGGACGATGGCGCCCGCGAGCGCGGCGAGGCCCGCGGACATGTGCACCACGGTGCCACCGGCGAAGTCGAGCACGCCCCACTGGCGCAGGAAGCCCTCCGGGTGCCACGTCCAGTGGGCGAGCGGCGCGTAGATGAAGACGCTGAAGAGCACCATGAAGAGCAGGTACGCCTTGAAGCGCACGCGCTCCGCGAACGCGCCGGTGATGAGCGCCGGGGTGATGATGGCGAACTTGAGCTGGAAGAGCGCGAAGAGGAGCAGCGGCACGGTGGGCGCGAGGTCCGGATGCGTCTCGCCGCCCACGCCGCTGAACATGAAGAAGGTGCGCGGATCACCGATGAGGCCGTGGAAGCTGTCGCCGAAGCAGAGGCTGAAGCCCACCACGACCCACAGCACGCTGATGACGGCCATGGCGATGAAGCTCTGCATCAGGGTGGAGACCACGTTCTTCAGCCGCACCATGCCGCCGTAGAAGAACGACAGGCCGGGCGTCATCAGCAGCACCAGCGCCGTGGCGGTGAGCAGCCACGCGGTGTCCGCCGGGTTGATGGGACCGCCCTGCTTCACCTGCGCCGCCGGGGCCACCAGCAGTCCCGCCACCCCCACCGCCACCAGCAGGGCCATCGCCATCCACTTCTGCATCGCCGCACCTCTCCAGAGAGCTGACGCGATGCAGTATAGGCTCAATCCGGGCTATTTTCAATCCAATGGGGGATATAATCCTCAATGTTAAGCATAAATTCTTACATACTAAGCCCATCAATCAACGTTTCAGCAGCAACCGCCAGGACGGGCCCCTGGTTGCTACCGCCTGTCCAGGATGCGTCCCTGTCCGTCGATCGCGAAGACGGCGCCTCCGTCCAGGATGGGCTCGTTCAAGCCGCAGCGCGCCGGGTTCGGGGAGAACCACACGAAGAACAGGTCTGCTCCCGATTGGAGGACATGGGTGTCGTAGGTGCTTCGCCTGGAGAGGCACTGCGCCATGCGCTTGTCGGGCTCCTGGGTCTGGAGCTCCGAACTCGGAGGCAGGAACTCGTTCATCGCGATCTCAAGGGCGGCCATCACGGGGCCCTCCAGGTGAACGCCCTCCTTGAACGAGTTCGGGAACACCACGGCGGCGGCCTCTTCCGGAGGCGCCCACGAAGCCTTCTTCACCTTGTGGTACCCGAGCAGCGAACACCCGGCCAACGGGAGGCAAAGCAGGGCAAGCCCCATGGACGTCTTCATCGCGAATCCTCCCTGCGAACGACTACGGCAACCATGACTGCCCCTCGAACAGGTCGAAGCTGAAGTCTCCCGCAGTTCCGGAAGCCTTCCCGATGGGGATCCATTTTCCACTTCGCAGCGCCGACACGACCCGGGAGGAGTCGTTGTAGTCGTACGCAAGGCATCCGCCATTCCGAGGCCCATAGAAGAGGAGCAGTTCGTGCTCCCAGATCCACCCGGACTTGTCCACGAAGCGGGCGGAGCCCCACGGCGACCAATCCGGCGCGTGGTTCGCGCCCATGTCCTCGCGGGAAAACTCCCAGTTGTGGGAATGCGGATGCGCGGGTCCGAGGATGACGGGGTCGCGGGCGTTGGCATCCCGAACTGCCAGCGGCACCTTGCAGTATTTTCTGCCTCCAAGCCCGTCTCCGCCAAGGTCCGAGAAGTAGCTGAGGAAATAGGCTTTCGATTGGGGGGAGGAGTACCAGAGTGCGCAGTATTCCTTGCCCTGCCGTCCATGCAGGGTCGAAGCACCGGGCATCTGGATCATCCGCTCACAGGCGACTTGAGCCAGTTCTTCCCGCGTCTTGAAGGGCCCCGCCAACGGACCCTCGACCTCGTAGATGCCACTGGCAAGTTGGCGGACTCGGATGTCTGGATGCGGCGCCGAGCATCCCAGAACCACAAGCAGCACCATCCAGTACACGTTCGTTGGCACTCACGGTCCTGCGGCAAGGTGACAGCGGATGCCTATCAAACCGCGTGCGCCCGACTCCAGCGCATCGGGACGGGTATCTCCCGTGGAAAGCCGGACTGTCCAACCCGGTCAGTCCTCGGAGTCTTCAGGCAGCGGGTTGTTCATCAGGGTGAGCCGCCCGGGGAGCTGGACCACGAGGAGGCCCTTGCTGTCGATGCGGATCTGCATGCAGTGGACGGCCTCGCCACTCTTGAGCCAGGCCTCCGCCTCGTCCCGGGTCGCGAAGTCCCGTTCGACCTTGATCTTGAAGCCGGGGTCGAGGCGCTCGCGGTAGTAGTGCGCGAAGTCCTCCAACTGCTCGTGCTCCTGGACGTAGAGCAGGCAGAACGCAGCGATCTCGAAGGCGCTCCACTCTCGCGTTCCTCGCGCATGCTTTCGACCCCGAGAACTTCCGCATTCCATTTGCGACTACCTAGCCGACAGAGGCGCCTTATCTGGGCAGTCCTCCTGAGCCATTGTGACAATTGTTTGCTGAATCCTCGGACAACAATCCTGACACGACCAGCCCCAGTCTGACGGGAGACTCTGCTTCCGCTTTGAATCAAGTCTGCACACATCAAGGCCCTGAGAGCCACCCCTCTAAACATCTTCGGCATCTGCTGGTTGCGAGGGGAGGAAGGCATGCTGGCTGGCAAGCAGGTGTGCGCTGCAAGGGACTGCTCAATCGGCACACCCTGGCCCCTGTGCGGACGATAGCCCCTTGGCCACTGTTGAGCTGGGGGTTCAACCGTCATGTTCGAAGCCATCGTGGAGCACTTCCTTACCCAGAGTCCACTCACCGTCATGGCCCGGGTGGTGCTGGAGCGCGTCTGTGACGCGGCGTGGGTCGATGCGGCGTTTCATGAGCACCGGTGCCGACAGTATGAGCGCGAGTTGCTGTTCTCCGATGTCGTCGACCGCATGAGCTTGGTGGTGCTGGGCATGCTCCCCTGAGCCATCCCCTCATATGAAACCGAGCGCTTCTTTGAAGACAGGGTGCTGATGGAGGAGTTCGGCGAAGCGCTCGACAAGCGGAAGCAGTCGCTCCTCCTTCATCATGGGAATGGCTTGGTAATA
>NZ_RAWR01000360.1:0-5645 GCF_003986945.1 Corallococcus sp. AB018
GCCTTGCGGCACCAGGGGCTTTCAAAAAGAATCCGGCAGCGACCTACTCTCCCACGCGGTTTCCCGCGGAGTACCATCGGCTCTGGAGGGCTTAACTTCCGTGTTCGGGATGGGAACGGGTGTGACCCCTCCGACATTGCCACCGGAAAAGCGAATGACGGTGCATACGAAGGGTAAGTTGCAAGCTTCTGCTTGAGTGAAGCCTCTTCGAGAAGTCGAAGAAGCAATTGAAACAGCTGCCTTCCGGGCGGACGCGCTAGTGGCGTCCTGGCCTCGGCCTTGGCCCCGAGTCCCTTACTCCCCTTGAGGGGGCATGCAAGAGAAGGGGGGAAGTAAGCCTCTCGACTTATTAGTACTGGTTAGCTTAACGCGTTACCGCGCTTACACACCCAGCCTATCAACGTGGTAGTCTTCCACGAGTCTTCAGGGGCTTGCGCCCGGGATACCTGGTCTTGAGGTCGGTTTCCCGCTTAGATGCTTTCAGCGGTTATCCAATCGGCACATGGCTACCCAGCGATGCCTCTGGCGAGACAACTGGTACACCAGCGGTGCCTCCAACCCGGTCCTCTCGTACTAAGGTCAGAGCCTCTCAAGTATCCTACGCCCACAGCAGATAGGGACCAAACTGTCTCACGACGTTTTGAACCCAGCTCGCGTACCGCTTTAATTGGCGAACAGCCAAACCCTTGGGACCTGCTCCAGCCCCAGGATGCGATGAGCCGACATCGAGGTGCCAAACCTCCCCGTCGATGTGAACTCTTGGGGGAGATAAGCCTGTTATCCCCGGAGTACCTTTTATCCGTTGAGCGATGGCCCTTCCATTCAGGACCACCGGATCACTATGACCTGCTTTCGCACCTGCTCGACCTGTCGGTCTCGCAGTCAAGCTCCCTTATGCCATTGCACTCGACGCCCGGTTTCCAATCGGGCTGAGGGAACCATCGCGCGCCTCCGTTACTTTTTGGGAGGCGACCGCCCCAGTCAAACTACCCACCAGACAGTGTCCCAGTCCCGGCTTACGAGACGTGGTTAGACACCAGAAATCAGCAGGGTGGTATTTCACCGTTGCCTCCACCGAACCTAGCGGCCCGGCTTCAAAGGCTCCCACCTATCCTACACAGCCAATCCCTAGTGTCACTGTCAAGTTGTAGTAAAGGTTCACGGGGTCTTTCCGTCTTGCTGCGGGTAAACTGCATCGGCACAGCTATTTCAATTTCGCTGAGTCCCTCTCCGAGACAGTGCGGAAGTCGTTACTCCATTCGTGCAGGTCGGAACTTACCCGACAAGGAATTTCGCTACCTTAGGACCGTTATAGTTACGGCCGCCGTTTACTGGGGCTTCGGATCATCGCTTCGCCTTGCGGCTGACGAATCCCCTTAACCTTCCAGCACCGGGCAGGAGTCAGACCCTATACGTCGGCTTGTCGCCTTCGCAGAGTCCTGTGTTTTTGGTAAACAGTCGCTACCGCCATTTCTCTGCAACCTCTCTCGGCTTCGGCTGTACGCCTACACCTACCAGAGGCCCACCTTCTTCCGAAGTTACGGTGGAAATTTGCCTAGTTCCTTGGAGGAGAGTTCTCTCAAGCGCCTTAGGATTTTCTCCTCACCCACCTGTGTCGGTTTGCGGTACGGACACCCTGCAGACTCCCTGCGGGACTTTTCTTGGAAGCCGAGCATCAGCGACTTACCCCTTGCGGGGCGCCATGGGGTCTCGGGGATGACTGCCGCGCCTTTATTCGTACGCGACACCCCTACGCCTTTAGACTGACACAACCACCGGTCAGCTCGCCTAGCTTTCTCCGTCCTCCCTCAGTTCAACGTCTGCAAGATGGCGCAGGAATATTAACCTGCTTGCCATCACCTACGCCTTTCGGCCTCGGCTTAGGACCCGGCTAACCCTGGGAAGATTAACTTGACCCAGGAAACCTTGGGTTTACGGCGAGGGGGTTTCTCACCCCCTTTATCGCTACTCATTTCGGCATCAGCACTCCCAGTCGCTCCAGCGGCCTTTTCAGTCCACCTTCGCTGCAACTGGGACGCTCCCCTACCGCCATACGCGCCTGACGCGCATGACCCGAAGCTTCGGCACTAGTCTTGAGCCCCGTTACATTTTCGGCGCGGCCTGTCTTGACCAGTGAGCTATTACGCTTTCTTTAAAGGATGGCTGCTTCTAAGCCAACCTCCTGGTTGTCAATGACCTGCCACATCCTTTCTAGTGTTCACTTAGACTAGATTTGGGGGCCTTAGCTGTCGGTCTGGGTTATTCCCCTCTTGCCAATGGACGTTATCACCCACTGACTGCGTCCCGGGATAACAATTGCCGGCATTCGGAGTTTGATACGGTTTGGTAATCTGGTGAGACCCCTAGCCGTTTCAGTGCTCTACCTCCGGCATTGAATTGCCCGAGCCGATACCTAAATATCTTTCGGGGAGAACCAGCTATCACGGAGTTTGATTGGCCTTTCACCCCTACACACAGCTCATCCCAGAAATTTTCAACTTTCATGAGTTCGGTCCTCCATGCGGTGTTACCCGCACTTCAACCTGGCCATGTGTAGATCACCCCGCTTCGGGTTATAATACACGCAACTTAGCGCCCTATTCGGACTCGCTTTCGCTCCGGCTCCACCTATCGGCTTAGCCTCGCTACGTATATTAAGTCGCCGAATCATGATGCAAAAGGTACGCTCTCGCACTGGCTTGCGCCGTAGTGCTCGAACTGCTTGTAGACATGCGGTTTCAGGTTCTTTTGACTCCCCTCACCGGGGTTCTTTTCACCTTTCCCTCGCGGTACTTGTTCACTATCGGTCGCCAAGGAGTATTTAGGCTTACCGGATGGTCCCGGCAGATTCAGACAGGATTGCACGTGTCCCGTCTTACTTGGGTAACCCGCTCAGCTCCAGTTGGCTTTCGTGTACGCGACTATCACGCTCTTTGGTGCGTCTTTCCAGGACGCTTCCACTAGCCCTCCAGAGTCCTACCGCGGACCCGCTACCCCACCGCCATTTGCATGACGTTGGTTTGGCCTCTTCCCATTTCGCTCGCCACTACTTTGGGAATCACTCATTGTTTTCTCTTCCTCAGGGTACTGAGATGTTTCACTTCCCCTGGTTTGCTCTGCAAACCTATGAATTCAGTTTGCAGTAACGCAGCTATTCGCCGCGCTGGGTTTCCCCATTCGGACATCTCCGGATCAACGTTTGGTTGGCAACTCCCCGAAGCTTTTCGCAGCCACCCACGTCCTTCATCGCCTCTTGGCACCTAGGCATCCACCGCACGCCCTTAGTAGCTTACTTGCCCTAATCTCTTGTCTAATGCCCGCCTCCCGGCGGATTTTCGAAACTCGGAGACCAAGGCCCAGACCTCTGCTCTTCGCTAGCAGGCCCGGAAGACATTCTTTATTGCTGTTCTCATTGCTTCTTCTTGTGTGGGAGACTTCGCTTTTGCCCCACCCGGCTGCCTCGCGGCGCCTGGTGAGACTCATTTCGAAGTCGGCACTTCTGTTGAGAACTTCACTCAGCAGAAATTGCAACTTACCCTTCGTATGCACTTGTCAAAGAACGTCCCTGCGACTTCCAGGAAACTTGTGGAGCTGATCGGGTTCGAACCGACGACATCCAGCTTGCAAAGCTGGCGCTCTCCCAGCTGAGCTACAGCCCCGACTCTCGCGTCAGCACCAGTCACCCTTTTGCTTCCCTCCAGTGAGGGAGAAGAGTGGTGGGCCTAGGTGGACTTGAACCACCGACCTCGCGCTTATCAGGCGCGCGCTCTAGCCAGCTGAGCTATAGGCCCAGGGGGGCTAAAGCGTCGGCGAACCCTACAGCGTCCTTCATTCTCAAAGAGCCGAGCCAACTTCACTCGGTCCTTCAAAACCAAACAGCAAGCCCGAAGTTCATAATGGATTGTTAATCGGAAACATTGACCTAGAGATGACCTGACAGCCCGAAGGCTGCTGGTGTTGCCTACTCGCCCGAAGGCTGAGTCCAACACCCGGTCTCCTTAGAAAGGAGGTGATCCAGCCGCAGGTTCCCCTACGGCTACCTTGTTACGACTTCACCCCAGTTACCGAGCACTCCTTGGGCATCTCTTGGTGAGATGACTTCTGGAGCAATCGACTCCCATGGTGTGACGGGCGGTGTGTACAAGGCCCGGGAACGTATTCACCGCAGCGTGCTGATCTGCGATTACTAGCGATTCCGCCTTCATGGAGTCGAGTTGCAGACTCCAATCTGAACTGAGACCGGTTTTCTGCGATTAGCTCCCCCTCGCGGGTTTGCAGCGCTCTGTACCGGCCATTGTAGCACGTGTGTAGCCCTGGTCATAAAGGCCATGAGGACTTGACGTCATCCCCACCTTCCTCCGGTTTAACACCGGCAGTCCCTCTAGAGATCCACTTGCGTGGCAACTAAAGGCGAGGGTTGCGCTCGTTGCGGGACTTAACCCAACATCTCACGACACGAGCTGACGACAGCCATGCAGCACCTGTCTCTCGGTTCCCTTGCGGGCACTCCCTCATCTCTGAAGGATTCCGAGGATGTCAAGACCAGGTAAGGTTCTGCGCGTTGCGTCGAATTAAACCACATGCTCCACCGCTTGTGCGGGCCCCCGTCAATTCCTTTGAGTTTTAGTCTTGCGACCGTACTTCCCAGGCGGAGAACTTAATGCGTTAGCTACGGCACCGCGGGGGTCAACTCCCACGACACCTAGTTCTCATCGTTTACGGCGTGGACTACCAGGGTATCTAATCCTGTTTGCTACCCACGCTTTCGCGTCTCAGCGTCAGTTACCGTCCAGGTGGCCGCCTTCGCCACCGGTGTTCCTCCCCATATCTACGAATTTCACCTCTACTTGGGGAATTCCGCCACCCTCTCCGGCACTCAAGCTCTGCAGTTTCGGGCGCACTTCCTCAGTTGAGCTGAGGGCTTTCACACCCGACTTGCAAAGCCGCCTACACGCGCTTTACGCCCAATAATTCCGAACAACGCTTGCACCCTCTGTATTACCGCGGCTGCTGGCACAGAGTTAGCCGGTGCTTCTTCTCCCGGTACCGTCAAGGCAAAGCGTATTAGGCTTTACGGTTTCGTCCCGGTCGAAAGTGCTTTACAATCCAAAGACCTTCATCACACACGCGGCGTTGCTGCGTCAGGCTTTCGCCCATTGCGCAAAATTCCCCACTGCTGCCTCCCGTAGGAGTCTGGACCGTGTCTCAGTTCCAGTGTGGCTGATCGTCCTCTCAGACCAGCTACCCGTCGTTGCCTTGGTGGGCCATTACCCCGCCAACTAGCTGATGGGCCGCGGACTCATCTGGTTGTGATAGCTTGTATACAGAGGCCACCTTTTCCCTCAGTCTCCGAAGAAACCGTGGGCTTATCCGGTATTAGCCAATCTTTCGACTGGTTATCCCAGGCATCCAGGCAGATTATCCACGTGTTACGCACCCGTGCGCCGCTCTACTAAGGGTTGCCCCTATTCGCGCTCGACTTGCATGTGTTAGGCACGCCGCCAGCGTTCGTTCTGAGCCAGGATCAAACTCTCCAATTGTATTCTTGGTTTGCTTGAACCGGCGTTCCCCGAGACCCGGCTAAGGAGTCTCGGCTCGCTGATTCGTCGGCACTTCCCTCTCGCTGCGCTTTTCAGCGCTGCTCT
>NZ_RAWR01000361.1:0-5592 GCF_003986945.1 Corallococcus sp. AB018
CACCCGCCCCCGAGGCCGCCGCCGCCGCCCCCGTGAAGCCCAGCGTCTGGGACGTCAGCGTGGGCCTGAGCCTCATCTCCCTCACGGGCAACGCGTCCACGCTGACGGTGAGCGGCCTGGCCAGCGCGCTGCGCAAGACGGAGCACTGGATCTACTCCGTGAAGGCCTACGGCGCGTACGGCCGCAGCCGCCCGCCCCAGGTGGAAGGGGAGGTGGAGTCCCTGTCCCAGGTGGTGGCCCTCAACGCCGGCGTCGAGCTGCGCGGGGACCGCCGCTTCACGCAGGAGATCAGCGGCTACCTGCTGGCCGGCGTGGACACGGACCACATCAAGAGCATCGAGGCGCGGCCCTACGGTGAAGCCGGCGCCAGCATCTTCTGGTTCGACACCAAGCGGGACGAGAAGGCCAGCGTGCGCGAGACCGTCCTGCGCACCGACTTCGCCTTCCGCTACGCACGCGAGCTGCGCTTCCAGTACTACCCCAATCGCGTGGACCTGCCGAACGTGGACCTGGGCGGTCCGCGCTTCGGCGCCCTGTTCCGCTACGGCCTCTCCAAGGACATCACCTTCCAGGAAGAGGCGGAGATCCTGGTCAGCGTCATCTCCGACGCGCGCATCCTCTTCAGCAGCCAGACGCAGGTGATGGCGAACCTCACCGACGCGCTGGCCCTGGGCGTGGGCTTCCTCGTGAAGTCCGACAGCGCTCCGCCCCCGGGCAAGGTGTCCACCGACACGGCGCTCTCCTTCAACCTGACCGTCGCCCTGTAGTCCCCCACGCGGGCACCCAAGCCCGCCAAAAGCGACGCGGCGCCAGGGAAGAATCCCGGGCGCCGCGTTCGTGCTTCAGGGGACTGCGGAAAGCGACGAACTACTCGTGCGTTTCGTGTCCCTGCTTCTGGATCTGCTGGTGGCCACCCGTGCGGCCTTCCGTCGGGTTCGCTCCGATGTCCACCGCCTGCAGGTCGCTGTACTGCGACCCCGGCGGGTTGGCCAGACGGAAGCGGGTGCCCAGGTCCATCAGCGAGAAGCCGATGAGCAGCACCACGAACAGGATGGACACGCCGAACACCAGGCGGTTGGCGCCCTGGTGCTCCGACAGGTGCATGAAGTACAGCGCCACCAGCGTGCCCTTCACGCTGGCGATGATGAGCGCGAGCACCAGACCGAAGTCAGGCAGGTGCATGCGGCCGGTGAACACCGTGACGAGCGTGAGCACCAGCAGCGCAATCCAGATGACCACGTAGCGCCCGGCGCCGTGGTGCGCCTGCATGTTGTGCTCTTCCTGATGCGATTCGTTGGCGATGGCCATGTCGTAACCCTCAGACCAGGTACAGCATCGGGAAGAGGAAGATCCACACCAGGTCGACGAGGTGCCAGTACATGGAGCCCAGCTCGACCTGCGTGTAGTTGTTCGCGTTGAAGTCCCCGACGCGGTACGCGCGCACCGTGGCGAACGCCAGCACCGTCATGCCGATGACGACGTGCAGCGCGTGCAGGGCGGTGGAGGCGAAGTACACCGTGAAGTACAGCGGCGCGCCCGGCAGCTGGATGCCTTCGTAGAAGTAGTAGCGGCCCGGCAGCGTCCCGATGTGGAACTTGTGCTTGTACTCGAAGAACTTGATGACGAGGAAGCCCACCGCCATCAGGAGGGTGAGCACGTTCATGTGCCCCACCATCGCGTTCTTCCCCTCCTTGGCGTAGTGCACCGCCATGGCGGCGGTGAACGAGGAGGTGATGAGCACCACCGTGTTGATGGTGCCCATCGTCAGGTCCAGGCTGCGGCTGGACGCCGCCCACGCTTCCGGGAACAGGAAGCGGTAGGCCGCGTAGCACGCGAACAGACCGGCGAAGAGCAGGATTTCCGTGGCGAGGAACAGCCACATGCCCAGCCGCGCCGCGTGCTTCTGCACCTCCAGCGACGCGAAGTGAGCGGCCAGCTTGGGACCGGGCACCGAGCCCGGCGTCACGTGCGCGCTAGACATCCGACACCTCGCCCTGGGCCTTCTTCGGATCCACGTAGAAGTGCGGCTCCTCGGGATACGTCGGCTGGGGCCCGATGAAGTTGTGCGTGGGCGGAGGGGACTGGGTCAGCCACTCGTAGCCCTTGCTGTGCCACGGGTTGTCCACGCGCTCGCCGTAGATGAGCGCGTAGGTCAGGTACACCGCGATGATGATGAAGCCGAACGCGAGCAGCGACGCACCGGCCGTGGACGCCACGTTCAGCGCCTGGAAGCGCTCCGGGTACTCGTAGTAGCGGCGCGGCATGCCCGCGTTGCCCACGAGGAACTGGGGGATGAACGTCGCGTTGAAGCCCAGGATGATGAGCGCCGCGGAAACCAGGCCCCACCCCTCGTGGTACATCTTCCCGAACATCTTCGGGAACCAGTAGTGGAGCGCGGCCAGGAAGGCCATGATCGTCGCGCCCACCATGATGAAGTGGAAGTGCGCCACGACGAAGTAGGTGTCGTGCCACGCCACGTCCAGCGACACCGTCGCCACCGCGATGCCCGTCATGCCGCCGAACACGGTGAAGAACAGGAAGCCGCAGAAATAGGCGAACGGGGTGCTGAACTCCACCGCGCCCTTGTAGACGGTGCCCACCCAGTTGAAGACCTTGATGGCCGTGAACACGCCCACCAGCATCGACAGCACGCCGAACACGCCGGCGTTGAAGGTGGACTGGCCGGACACGAACATGTGGTGGCCCCAGGCGAAGAAGCCCACGAACGCGATGCCCACGCTGGAGTACGCCACCGCGCGGTAGCCGAAGATGTTCTTGCGGCTGAACGTGGAGACGACCTCGCTCATCACGCCGAACGCCGGCAGCACCATGATGTACACGGCCGGGTGGCTGTAGAACCAGAACAGGTGCTGGAAGAGCACCGGGTCACCGCCGCGGGCCACGTCGAACATGCCCAGGCTGAACAGGTTCTCCGCCGTCACCAGCAGGAGCAGCAGGCCAATCACCGGCGTCGCCAGCACCTGGATGCAGCTGGTGGCGTAGAGCGCCCACACCATCAGCGGCATCTTGAACCAGGTGATGCCCGGCGCGCGCATGGTGTGCGTGGTGACGATGAAGTTCATGCCCGTGAGGATGGAGCTGAACCCGATGATGAACGCGCCGAACAGCACCGGCGCCACCGTGGTCGTCGTGTGCGCGCTGTACGGCGTGTAGAACGTCCAACCGGTGTCCAGGCCGCCGTTGAGCATGCCCCAGAGCGCGAAGCCCGCGCCCGCCAGGTACACGTAGAGCGACAGCAGGTTCAGCCGCGGGAACGCCACGTCCTTGGCGCCCAGCATCAGCGGCAGCAGGAAGTTGCCGAAGATGGCCGGGATGGCGGGGATCATGAACAGGAAGATCATGACCACGCCATGCAGCGTGAAGACGCGGTTGTACGTCATCGCGTCCATGATGGTCGGACCGGGCGTGAGCAGCTCGATCCGGATGAGCAGCGCGAAGATGCCGCCCACCAGGAAGAAGAGCAGGATCCACGCCATGTACATGATGCCGATGCGCTTGTGGTCCACCGTCAGCAGCCACGACTTCACCGTGGTGCCGTCCGTCAGGTAGCTCGGGTGGTGGCCGTGGTCGTCGTGCGCCTCATGGCCGGGGACGGCCCCCGGCGCGGCGATGCTACTGGATGGGGTCATAGGCGGGGCCCTCGGAAGCGGTCTCACGCACGTTCGCGGTGCGCAGTGTCTTGATGTACTCGACGATGGCGGCCGACTCGGGGCCCTGCAGCTTGCCCTGGTAGGTCGGCATCACGTTCTGGTAGCCGGCGACGATGTGCGCGCCCGGGTCCATCATCGACTGGGTGATGTAGGCTTCATCCACGCGGATGCTCTGGCCATCGTCGAGCTTCTCTTCACGCTCGTACATGCCCAGGAAGGTGGGGCCGATGTGCTTCGAGCCGTCCACCGAGTGGCACTTGAGGCAGCCCTGCGTGCCCACCAGCTTCTGGCCCTGCTCGGCCATGCGGGCGACAGGGGGCACCAGCGAGGTGTCCGCCAGCGCGTCCTGCCGGTCCTGCAGGCGGCCACGCTGCTGCTCCTTCAGCCAGTTCTCGTAGTCCTCCGGCGCGAGCACGACGACCTCCGCCAGCATCTTCGAGTGCGACAAGCCGCAGTACTCGGTGCAGAGCACCTGGTACGTGCCGGGCTTCGTCGCCTCGAACCAGGCCTGCGTGTAGCGGCCCGGCAGCGCGTCCATCTTGATGCGGAAGGACGGGACGTAGAAGGAGTGGATGACGTCGCGGGACGTGATGAGCAGGCGCACCGGGCGGTGAGCCGGCACGTGCAGCACGTTCACGCCGTTGGGGCCCTCCGGATAGGAGAACTTCCACATCCACTGCTTGCCCATGACGTAGACATCCATCGAGTCCTTGGGCGGAGTGGTGAACCAGGTGAAGTCCCGGAACCCGATGGCGAACCACGCCAGGAAGAACACCAGCGGAACGGAGACGAAGAGGAACTCCGTCTTCAGGTCCGGCACCACGTATTCCGTGTGCTGGTGGGCCTCCCGCCGACGGTAGCGGAAGAACATGAAGAGCGCCGCGAGGCCGACGCCCGCGGACATCACCATCGTCGTGCCGACGACGAAGTAGTGCAGGAAGTCGACCCGTTCCGCGAACGTGGACGCGCGCTCAGGGAGGAACAGGAATTGGTTGGCCAGGTCGCTCATGTAGTCGCGCCTTTCTTCAGCTCGCGCCTCCAGAAATAGATCAGCATCGTGGCCAGGGCGCCAAAGACAGCCAGGGAGCCCAGGCGGATGAACCCGAAGATGTAGAAACCGTACCGCCGCGTGGCGGTGTCATACTTGAAACAGGACATGACGATGCGATCGACGCTCGTCCCGACCCGACCGCCCGCTGCTTCCAGCAGCGAAAGCTTCACGTCCTTGCGGTCGAACGACGTGCCGTAGAGGTAGCGGGAGATGCTCCCCTCCGGGGTGAGCACGGTGACCACCGCAGGGTGGGCGTACTGCTTCGTGCTCGGTTCATACGTGTATTTGAAGCCCACGGCATCGGCGAGCTTGTGGATGTTCTCGTCGGTGCCGGTGAGGAAGTGCCACGGAGCCGTCTCCGGCTTGCCCATGGACTGGAGGTACTTGCGCCGCCGCTCGGTGCTCTGCGCCGGGGTGTCCTTGGGGTCGATGCTGACGGTGACGGCCTCGTAGTCCTTGCCCAGCTCCAGGCCCAGCTCGCGCATCACGCGGACCTGCTCGTTGATGACGAGGTTACAGAGCATGGGGCACTCGTAATAGACGAGCGTGAGCAGGGTGGGGCGCGTCTTCGACAGCAGCGTGCCCAGCCGCACCTCTTCCCCGGTGGAGTCCAGGAAGCGGGTCTCCAGGGGGAGCGGATCCCCCAGGTGCTCCTCCACGTCCACGCCCGTCACCGGCGGGGGCAGGTCTGAGTCCGCCTCCACGATGGCGCGGGGCGTCTTGCCTCCACCCGGCAGGGCGAACGCGGGCGTGGCGCTGGTGAGTACCAGCGCAAGCGCCGCGAGGAGCCCGGCGGCGCGGGCGGAGGAGAGCGGAAGAAGGGACGGCATGGTGGGGGACGGCTCGGGGGCAGGAGGAGCGGGTGGGAGC
>NZ_RAWR01000362.1:0-5543 GCF_003986945.1 Corallococcus sp. AB018
CCCCCGACCCGCTCGCGGCGGGTTGTCGGGTGGTGACGGTCAGCGCGGGCGAGGTCCTCACGCTGGCCCTCCGAGCGCTCCCGAACGTCGTCCATGTAGGCACGGCCACGCGGGGCGCGTTCTCCGACATGCTCGTCAAGCCGCTGCCCAATGGATGGACGGTGCACCTGTCGAACGAGCACTACGCCGACGCACAGGGACAGGACTACGAAGCCCGCGGACTGCCGCCACAGCGGCCACTGGATGTCTTCGGAGACGGCAAGGACCTCTGGCACACCCACGCACTCGCCCTCCGTGCGCTGGCGGATTCGCTGGTCCCCCCGGAGGCGAAGCCCACGCCGTAGGAAGCAGGCAGCCTGTCACCTCGTGCCCTCAGGGCCGGGACGACCTACCTCTCATGCGGAAGCCTCCACCTCCGCTCAAAGAGGAGCACCTCCGATGCCGACCCGGTCCCCCACTCGCAAGAGCGTCACGCGCACGCGGCGCCTGAAGGATCCGAAGGGCGGCCTCACCGCGGCGGGCCGCGAGTGGTTCCGCGAGAAGGAAGGCTCAAACCTCAAGCCCGGCGTGAAAGGCAAGGCGGACACGCCGGAGAAGATGCGCAGAAAGGGCAGCTTCCTGCGCCGCCACTTCGCGCACCCGCGCGGGCCCATGGTGGACGACAAGGGCAAGCCCACGCGCCTCGCCCTGTCCGCTCGCGCCTGGGGCGAACCCGTGCCGAAGGACAACGCGGGAGCGAAGCGGCTCGCCACCAAGGGTACGAAGCTGCTGGAGCGCTACCACGCGGCGCAGGAGCGCGCGAAGCCCGCCGCCAAACGCTCCGGCGCCAAGAAGACGCGGACCGCCGTGCGACGGCGAAGAAGCGCGATTCCCCCACCGCGAGGAAGACCGCGACCCGGAAGCGCGCGAAGCGTTCCTGAAGCCGCGCCATCGCCTCACCGCCGGAGCGCCCGAGGGACATCTGCCCGAGGAAGCGTGACGTAATCTGACGGTTCGAAGTGCTCCACCCGGTGGCGGAAGGCCGTGGTGGAGCCGGGCCAGAGGGCGGAGTTTCGCCCCGAGGCATCCATGTACCAGCTTCGGCATCCCCCCTGGTTCCACACCGTGCCGGACAGCCGCGCCTCCAGGTCGCGCACGAACGCGTCCTGGGCTCCTGGATCCGGCTCCACGGCGGCGGCGCCCCGGGCCTCCAGGTAGCGCAGCGCGCCCAGCACGTGCTCCACCTGGGCCTCCATCATCAACAGCACGGAGGTGTGGCCCAGGGTGGTGTGGGGCCCCTGAAGCAGGAAGAGGTTGGGGAAACCGCTCACGGTGGTGCCCAGGAAGGCCCGGGGACTGCCCGCCCACACCTGCGCGAGCGTCCGGCCGTCACGGCCGTGGATGTGGTGCCCCATGGGCATGTCCGTCGCCTGGAACCCGGTGCCGAAGATGAGCGTGTCCACCGGATGGACCGCGCCGTCGCCGGTGACGACCGCGTCCTCGCGCACCTCGCGGATGGGCGCGGTGACGACCTCCACGTTCGGGCGCGTGAGGGCCGGCAGATAGTCGTCGGAGACGAGGATGCGCTTGCACCCCATCGTGTACCGGGGCGTGAGCCGGTCGCGGAGCGAAGGGTCCTTCACCGTCTTCAGCATGTGCCGGAGCACCCATGGCTGCGCGAGCCGGAGGATCCACGGGTGCTGGAAGCCCAGGGCCAGGCTTTCGCGCAGGATGCGCAGCGCCCCACGAAGGAGCCACCGCGCGCCCGGCACCCACCGGTACAGGGCCTTTCGCAGGGCGCTGTTGGGTTTGTCGCCCCGGGGCAAGACCCATGCGGGCGTGCGCTGGAAGAGGACGAGCCGGCCCACCTCCGGCTGGATGGCCGGCACGATCTGCACCGCCGACGCGCCCGTGCCCACCACCCCCACCTGACGCCCGGCCAGCGCGTAGCCCGCATCCCACCGCGCCGAGTGCATCACCTTGCCCCGGAAGCGCTCCAGCCCGGGCAGGGGTGGAATCACGGGCTCGCTCAACGTGCCCACCGCCGCCACGAGAGCGTCCGCGGTGAGGGTGCCGTGGGATGTCTCCAGCACCCAGCGCCGCGTCGCCACGTCCCACTTCGCGCGGAGGACCGCGTGACCCAAGCGCAGGAAGGGCGCGAGCTGGAAGCGCCGCACACAGTCGCGCAGGTACTCCTGGATCTCCCAGCCCGGTGAGTAGGCGCGCGACCAGCCGGGGTTCGGCGCGAAGGAGAACGAATACAGCAGCGACTGCACGTCGCACGCGCAGCCGGGGTAGACGTTGTCACGCCAGACGCCCCCCACGTCGTCCGCGCGCTCCAGGATGACGAAGTCGTCGATGCCGTCCTGCTTCAGCCGGATGGCCATGCCCAACCCGGCGAAGCCCGCGCCCACGATGGCCACGCGCACTTGATGCGGAAGACGGGGAGACACCGGATGGACCTCCTGGACGCGGAGGGGCACGAAGCCCCCGACCTTCATGCTGTGCACATTCCGCCCGACACGGCACCTACGGGAAGGTCCAGAGACCTGGGGAAGCCAGCCGAGGCGGCCTCAACCTGTCCGACTGTCGGGCAGGTTCGCGCGGCGTAGGATGCCCCGCCGTGACGACGCCCCCATCCTTCGCGCCCCTCTTCCGCACGGTCACGCCAGCGGACGAACCGTTCCTCTTCACGCTCTACGCGAGCACGCGCGAGCAGGAGCTGTCCGCGTGGGGCTGGCCGCCCGCGCAAGCGGAACTGTTCCTGCGGATGCAGCACCAGGCACAGGCCCGCCACTACGCGGCGACCTATTCCCCGGAGGGCCACGCCATCATCGAAGTGGAGGGAGTCCCCGTGGGCCGCCAGTGGCTGGTGCGCACCTCCGCGGAGCTGCTGCTCCTGGACGTGACCCTGCTTCCCACGTGGCGGGGACAAGGCCTGGGCACGCACCTGCTGAACGCGATTCAAGCGGAGGCAGCGCGGGCGCGCGTGCCCGTGCGGCTGCATGTCACGCGCGACAATCCAGCGCTGCGGCTCTACACCCGGCAAGGCTTCACGTCCGTGCCGGGAAGCGACCCGGCGTCGCCGTACCTGGAGTTCCAGTGGCGGGCTCTGGAGGGCGACGCATGAACCGGCGGCGGGTGAGCACGCCGGTCCCGTGAGGCCCCGCGCCTACAGCCCCAGCAGCGTCTCGGGTTCCGGGGCGACCGTCTGGAGGAAGTAGCCGCCCGTACCTGCAGAGGGGATATCGATCGTCGGCGAGCCCACGAAGGCGGTACCGCCCGCGTTGCCGCCGCTCCCGCCGCTGCCACCACCGCCGCCACCTGGAATGACGCTGGTGCCACCCCCAGCGGTGGCGCCCGCCGCGCCTCCCGCCGTCACCACGGAGCCCGTCACGCTGGCGGTCGAGGATGAGATGAAGTGGACGATGCCACCGCCACCGCCACCGCCACCGCCTTCACCCGAGCCGCCGTTGCCGTCGTAACCGTTCGCGCCGTTGCCACCCTGTACGCGGATGGTGCCACCCAGCGTGATGCTTCCCTTCGCCGCGACCAGCACGATGCCGCCTCCGCCGCCGCCCGTGCCCACGACGGATTGGGTGCCAGTCCCCGTGTTTACGCCGCTCACCCCGCTCGCGTTGACGTTCGCCCCCGTGACGATGCGGATGTTGCCCCGCGCAGCCAGCAACAACGAGCCGCCACCCGCGCCTCCGTTGGCGCTCGGGCCCACGAAGATGCGCGCGCCAGCTCCGCCCGACGCAAACTGCACCCGGCGCACCTGGGCGGCCTGGAACGACGTCAGCCCCGCGCCACCGTTGTAGTTGGTCGCCGCCGTCCGCGCGATGCCCGTGGGCGCCTCACCATTGCCCAGGTCCTCCGCGCCGGCCTGCACGGTCACGGTGCCGCTCACCGTGATGTCGCCGGAGGAGCGCAGCACGCTGCCGCTGGGGAGGATGAGCGTTCCGGCGATGTTGATGCTGCTGAACTGGAGGTTGAAGCCCGCGGGCAGCGAAGCCACACCCGCCGCGGTGGAGAGGTCCACCGTCTGGCCCACGCCCACGTTGAACGCCCCCGCCGAGCCGTCGCCGTAGAGCCCCTGCGTGCCCGACGGTCCCTGTGGTCCCTGAGCCCCCGAGGCACCCGTGGGGCCCGCGGGTCCGGTCGCACCAGCGGGGCCCGTCGCACCAGCGGGGCCGACCGCGCCGGTCGCTCCCGTGGGCCCTGCCGCGCCCGTGTCACCCTTCGCGCCAGCAGGGCCGGTCGCACCAGCGGGGCCGACCGCGCCGGTCGCTCCCGTGGGCCCCGCCGCGCCCGTGTCACCCTTCGCGCCAGCGGGGCCGGTCGCACCAGCGGGTCCAATCGCTCCGGTCGCTCCCGTGGGGCCTGCCGCGCCCGTGGCGCCCGTGTCACCCTTCGCGCCAGCAGGGCCCGTCGAGCCAGCGGGGCCGACCGCGCCGGTCGCTCCCGTGGGCCCTGCCGCGCCCGTGGCGCCCGTGTCACCCTTCGCGCCAGCAGGGCCGATCGCTCCCGTGGCCCCCGTCGGACCTGCCGCGCCCGTGTCGCCCTTCGCTCCCGTCGGACCCGAGGGACCGACGTCGCCCGTGTCGCCCTTCGCGCCCACGTCACCCTTCGCGCCCGTGGGGCCCGTGTCGCCCTTCGCTCCGGCCGGCCCCGTGGGGCCCGCGGCACCCTGCGGACCCATGGGCCCCATCAGGCCAATGGGCCCCTGGGGTCCCATCGCGCCCGCCGGTCCCTGCACGCCCTGCTGCCCTTGCGGACCGGGCTCGCCGGGGGCACCCGACAGGCCCTGCGGACCCTCGGGACCCAGCAGGCCGGGTTCACCCGTGGCGCCCTTCTCACCTCGCGGGCCGGCCTGCCCCTGGGGACCCGTCGCGCCCGCAGGCCCCGGAGGCCCTTCCGGTCCCGCCGGCCCATCGCCCGTCTCTCCCGTGCAGGCGGACACCATCAACGTCGCGCAGAGCGACAGCGCACCAAAACGCGAGAACACCCCACGGAGGGGAACGAAGGCTCGAAGCGACATGGATCAGGTCCTCCCCAACGAAATTCAGCGCGGCGACCTGCGGCGTAGGAACCGGGGCCGTCACCGACCGTGAAGCTTCGCACACGCTGGGTTGGTTTGCCTGTTGACGCGCCGCGCTCTTTTATCGAGGGACCGCCCATGGTCTGTTCGCTGGCCCACACTCGACGTCACACCAGGGGGCACCATGTCCACGCCGTACATCGGGCAGATCATCATGTTTGGAGGCGACTTCGCGCCGAAGGGTTGGCTCCTCTGCGACGGCACGTTGCTGTCCATCGCGCAGAACCAGGCGCTCTTCGCCATCCTGGGGACGACCTACGGCGGCAATGGCACGACGACGTTCGCGCTGCCGGACCTGCGCGGCCGCTTCCCCATGCAGCCCGGCCAGGGCCCCGGGCTCACGCCGCACTCGCTGGGCGAGAGCTCCGGACAGCAGTCGGTGACGCTCATCTCCCCCCAGATGCCCGCGCACACCCACCCGCTGATGGCGAGCATGCAGGAGGGCAACACGGAGAGCCCGCAG
>NZ_RAWR01000363.1:0-5476 GCF_003986945.1 Corallococcus sp. AB018
GCGCGCGCACCGGGCCCGGCCACCGACACGCCTCCTGGCCCGTTGGAGTCCCAGCCCCAGCGCACGTCGCAGGCCGTGCTGGCGGCCACGCGGATCCGCGACGGGGACGCGCTGATGCGCGAGCGCCGCTACCGAGAGGCCGCCTTCGCCTTCCTCGACGCGGAGCACGCGGCACCGGATCACGTGGAGGCGCGCTTCAAGCTGGGCAACTCGCTGGCGGTGCTCGGCTACTACGCGCGCGCCATCGAGGAGTGGGAGGCCGCGTCGCGCCTCACCCAGGACGCCGCCATCCGTCAGAGCGCGCAGGACAACATCACCCGCGCGCGTGTGAAGCAGGGCGAGCTCGGGGCGTCGCCGCAGGCCGTGGGGCAGATGCCCGGTTCCGGGCCGGTGGCGGACACGACGCGGGCCCAGGCGCGCCGCGCCTACGAGCAGGGCGTCCAGAACATCAGCCAGCGCGCCTACGCGCCCGCGCTCCAGACGCTGTCGCAGGCCCTTCAGCAGGAGCCGCTCCTGACCGTGGCGTACATCGCGCGGGGCAGCGCCAACATCGGGCTGAGGCGCTACGCGGAGGCCGCGGCGGACTACCAGTTCGCGCTGAAGCTGGAGCCGGACGCGGCCTCGCCGCTGTACGGACTCGCGGAGGCGTACCGCGCGCTGGGCCGCAACCTGGAGGCCCGCGACCTCTACGAGCGCTACGCGCGCTCCACCGCCGCCGACGTGCGACCCGAGCTGAAAGAGGAGTCCCGCCAGAAGGCCGAGCGCCTGCGCTGACCGCTCGCCTGGTGGGCAGACGGGCATGGTCCGAGGGACTGTCCGGCCCACTATTTTAAAGGGCATGGACGGACGCGCTCGGACGGTGGAGGGGAAGCAGCAGCAGCAGGTCTTTCGCCCGCGCAGGGTGCTCGCCGCCGTGATGGCGGCGGCAGGCCTGTTATGGCTGGGCATCTTCGCCTGGCTGTTCCACTTCGACGGCGTGCCGCTGCAGACGTTCCTGTCCGCGGCCTTCTTCGTCGTCTTCTTCGGGGTGGCCGTCACCTACTACGGCCGCACCCGCATTGAAGTGGACGCCCGGGGCATCACCTGCCGGGGCATGGTGCGCACCCGGCGCTTCTCCTTCAGGGACATCCGCAAGCTGGACGTCCTCCCCGGGCCGGTGACGGTCTACGCCATCCGGGGCAGCCAGGGCTTCGTGCACTTCACCAGCTTCTTCCTTCACCACCGGTACCTGGCCCGGCTCCTGGTGGAGCGCGCTGGCCTCTCGCCCCTGCCTGCGTAGGGCGCGCGCACTTTCAGCCTGTCGCCGCCACCAGGGAGGTGACGAGCAGCGCACCCAGGGCCAGTGCGACGGCCCCGGCGATGATCCAGCCCTCCAGGCGCCGTGGCCCTCCTTCGGGAGGCCGCGGCGCTCCTGCGTCCGAGGGTTCCTCCACAACGGCGGCCGACCGGGGCACGGGCCGCGCCTCCCCTGAGGCCTCGTCGAACGCCGCCTGGAAGCGGAGCAGCGAGCGCCCCAGCTCCACGACGTCCCCATCCACCAGGGGAGCGGAGGTCTCCAGCCGCACGCCGTTGAGGAACACGCCGTTGGGCGTCCCCAGGTCCTCCAGCAAGAAGCCCGAGTCCTCGCGGCGGATCCGCGCGTGCATCCGAGACACGGCCCGGTCGCGCAGCCGCAGGGCCGCGCCGTCGCCCCGGCCGATGTCCGTGCACGCCTCCGCGAGCGCGTGACAGCGGCCCACGTCCAGTCCGGTGAGGCAGGTGAGGGAGGCGGCGCGCGACGGCGGGGTGTCCGCGTCCGTCAGCAGGCCCTTGAGCACCGCGACAGTGCCCACGCCGCGCCCGGGGGCGCTCGGCTCGGCGAGCACGCGCAGGCACATGCCGTCCGGAAGGCCCAGCACCTCGCCGGGCACCACCAGGCGCGACACGCCGGGCAGCACGCGCACCGCGTTCACGGTGAAGCTGCGCACCGCCTCCACCATGAGCCGCCCGGAGCCGATGCGCAGGGTCAACAGCCCCGGAGGAAGGCCCTCCAGGTGGACATGGTCATCGGGGCCGCCGCCCAGGAGGTGGAGGCCCTCGGTCAGCTCGAACGGGGTGGGGGTGCCCAGGTGCTCGAATTCGAAGCGCATGCGGACGCCCGGCAGCAAGCGTCACGCCTGCCACCGGACGTCGCGTTTTCGCGAGGTTGCCCCCAGGCCCCATCCAGCCCCGGCCTCCCATGTCCGGAGGCCGGGACGGCGGTGGGCCATCGCTTCTGTCTAGAAGGTGGCACCCAGGTTGATGGTGCCCACGTAGCGGCCGCCGCTGCTGAACGTCTCGTCGCCGCCCAGGTTCACATCGGACGGCGGCACGGTGAGCGCGAACTCCTGGTCGAACAGGAAGTTGTAGTTCACGCGTGCGTCCGCGGTGAAGCTGCCGATGTGCAGGCGCAGGCCCGCGCCCACCGGCACGTTGCCCACCGTGTCGTCCTGGAAGCCCAGGGCGGCGGAGCGCACGTTGTAGCGGCTCAGGCCCACACCGCCCATGACGTACGGCTGGAGCGGCGTGGCCGTCAGGCCCAGCGTCACCGCCGCCTGCGCGCCGTTGCGCACGATGTCCGGTCCGCTGGTGTCCGTCGTCAGCACGCGGCTGTCGTTGAAGTTGCTGATGGCGCCCGTGTAGCCCAGCTCGATGCCCAGCACGTTCGTCGGCTTGATGGCCACCGTCACGCCGTACGCCAGGCCTGGATCAATCTGGTCTCGCAGCCCGCTGGTGTAGCCCTCCACACCGCCGCCCACGAGGAACGTCAGGCCGCGCATGTCCGCCGACCTTCGCAGCTCCGTCGAAGCCGCCTGCGCGGAACCCGCCGCCAACACCGCCACCGCCGCCGCGCCAGCCAACAATCCCTTGCTCATGTGGTCCCCTCCCTGTGTTGGACCGAAAAGTGGGGTGGACTTTCGTCCATGCCAACCGGGCCTCGGGGGCCCGCCGGCTCGGTCGCCCTCCCTTGCGGACGGGTTGCCCATGCATGGGAAGCGCGCTGCCCCACCCGAGGAAGAACGCTTCCAGGAGGGCAGGGAAGGGTAGACTCCGCGCCTTCGATGCGCCTCCGCTCCCTTGCCCTCGTCCCGTTGCTGTCCTCCGTCCTGTTCGTGGGTGGCGCCTGCCGCGATGAACAGGCGGGCCCCGCCCACCGCACGCCCAAGCTGCCCGCGCCCACGACGCTGCGGACGCTCGACGCGGCCCCGGAGGGGCTCACCTTCCGCAGCGGCGCCACCTTCGCCGGAGGCTCCATCGTCTACCTGGGCGCGCGCGTGACGCCGGAGCAGGCCACGCCGGGGCAGCCGGTGCGCATCTCGCACTACTTCCAGGCCGTGCGCCCGCCGCCCCAGGGCTTCCACTTCTTCGTGCACATGGTGGATCCGGAGAGCGGCCAGATGCTGGCCAACGCGGATCACGAGTTCCAGGACGGCGCCGCGCCGCTGGAGACCTGGCCCGTGGGCCGGGTGCTGGAGGACGTGCACACCGTCGCCATGCCCGCCACGCCCGCCCGCCTCGCGTTGGGCTTCTGGAAGGGCGACGAGCGGCTCGCGGTGGATGATCCGCGCATGCAGTCGGGTGACAACCGGATGCGAGGCCCGCTCCTCGGCGGCGAGCCTCCCGCGCTGCCGGAGTACACCGTCACGCGTGTGAAGAAGGCGCCGGTGGTCGACGGGGCGCTGGACGACGAGGCCTGGAAGGGCGCGAAGCCGGTGACGCTCGCGGGCAGCTTCGACGGCCGGCCCGTGCGGCTGCGCACCCAGGCGCGCCTCGTCTACGACGACGCGAACCTGTACGTGGCCTTCGACGTGGAGGACCCGGACATCTGGGGCACGATGCGCAACCGCGACGACTCCATCTACGAGCAGGAGGTCGTGGAGGTGTTCCTCGACGCCAACGCGGACGGGCGCACGTACAACGAGCTGCAGGTGTCTCCCCACAACGTCATCTTCGACGCGTACTTTCCCGCACGGCGCCAGGGCATGGACCGTTCGTGGGACTCAGGCATGAAGACGGCGGTGAAGGTGCGCGGCACGCTGGACGACGCGTCCGACCGCGACGAGGGTTGGACGGTGGAGATGGCCATCCCGTTCAACCGGCTCGCGGAGGTGCCGCACATTCCGCCCCAGCCGGGCGAGCGCTGGCGCTTCAACCTCTACCGGTTGGAGCACCACGACCGCCGGCAGGTGGAAGGCCAGGCCTTCTCCCCCCTCTTCATCGGCGACTTCCACGCGCTGCCGCGCTTCGGGTGGCTCGTCTTCCAGTAGGCCGGCGCGTCAGGCGTGGGGTGAGATGTCCCACGGCGCATCCGCCACGGAGCGCTCCGCCGGGTCGCCCAGGAAGCGCACGAAGCCGCGGGACTCCAGCGTGTCGACGAGCTCCTCGGCCTCCAGCTCGGAGAACCGGTTGTCTCGCATGTCGAGCAGCATGTCGCGCATCAGGGACTTGCCGCGCAGGTAGCCCACGGGCTCGCCAGGGCCCAGGCGGGCCTTGAGTTGCGCGGTGAGCTGCCGGAGATCCAGGTCGTCGGAGATCATCACCGTTCAAGCTGGGCCTGCCTCCCACTCCCGGCAACGGGGGGCGGTGCGGAATCCACGCGCGGCAGGAAGGACACCAGCCGGACGTCCTCACCGTCGCTCTCCAGGGTGATGGCCCCATCGCGGTCGGTGCGCCAGCACTCGGTGCCCAGGGCCCGGTAGCGCGCCTCCACCTCCGGATGGGGGAACCCGTATCGGTTGCGCCGGCCCACGCAGAACACCGCGTGACGCGGCCGGGTGCGCTCCAGGAGCGGCGCGGTGGAGGACGTGCGCGAACCGTGGTGCGGCACCTTCAACACCGTCACCGGCCCCAGCGCCTCCTCGAGCGCGGCCTCGCCCTCCGCCTCCACGTCGCCCGCCAGCAGCACGGTGACGTCGCCATGGCGCACGCGCAGCACCACGCTCCGGTCGTTCGCGCCCTCCATCAGCTCGCGGTCCACGGGAGGCCCCAGCACCTCCAGCGTCGCCTCGCCCAGGACGAACGAGGCATGCCCCACCTCCACCTCCTCCACCGTGGCGCCCTTCGCGGCGGAGATGATCCGCCGGGACAGCGGCCCGTCCGCGCTCCCCGCGGACAGCCACAGGCGTCCGGTGGGCACCTGGGCCAGCGTCGACACGAGCCCGAGCGCATGGTCCGGATGCGGATGGGAGAGCACCGCGAGGTCCAGCCGAGACACGCCCTCCGCCTTGAGGAAGGGCAGGACGAACCGCTCCCCGGTATCCGCGCCCTCCGGAACGCCGCCCGCATCCACCAACGCATGGTGTCCCCGGGAGCGCAGCACCACCGCGTCCCCCTGGCCCACGGAGAGGAAGGTGATCCGCAGCGCGGGCTCTGGTGCGAGCACGGGCAGCAGCAGTGCGCCCAGCAAGGCCCCCGGAACGAGCAAGCCCAGCCATCGCCAGCGCCCCGCCCCCAGGGC
>NZ_RAWR01000364.1:0-5441 GCF_003986945.1 Corallococcus sp. AB018
GCTCCCGCCCTTCCCAGTGCTCATCGAGCACGTTGCCGAAGCGCAGGTCGGTGACGCCAGCACCACGGATCCGTCCCAGGCGAGCGAACGGCGCGCTGTACGAACTGATCTCCAGCAGCACGTCCACCCAGCTCCCACCGCGCTCCAGCGGTGAGCCGTGATGGGGAGACCCAAGGCAGACGAGCCCGCGCAACAAGGGCCGCCAGGCCTGGCCCTCGGCCTCCGCCGCGAGGCACGCGCTCCGCGCCACCAGTCCGCCCATGCTGTGACCCATGAGCGTCAGCGATTCGAGCGGCACGGGCCAGCAGGCCACGAGCTGTTCCAGCAGCGCGGAGAGCGCACGCCCGTTCTGGGAGATGTGCAGGCCGCTGTTGTAGTGGAGGTAGACCGGCGTGTAGCCGAGGTCGCGCGCCAGCGCCGCGCCATGGTCATGCCCCCGCCGGCTCCACTGAAGGTCGTTCATCGAGGAGCCATGGACCAGCACGAGCAGCCGGCTCCCTGCCTCCGGGAGGGCGGCGCGCAGGGCCTCGGGCTCCAGGCACAACGGCTGCCCCTGGACCCGGAACGCCATCGGAATCGCGAGCGGGTTGCCCTGTGCCTCCAGCGCATCCCCCAGCACACCGTTCAGCGCGGAGACGACCGCCTCCCGCTGAGGCCCCGGAGCACTGTCACCCAGCCACGGCGAGAGCCGCGCGAGCACGGCGTCGAGCCCCGCCCCCACGTGCCGCGTGGCCTCCTGGAGTGTCGAGTAGATCCACCCCGTCACGGCCCGCGCCGGGCGCTCCAACGGCCTGCCCAGGACGGACGGCCCGCTGGCGATGGTGCAGTGCACCTCCTCGACGAGCCCCATCACGCCCCGGGTGGCCTGCACCGCGAGGCGGCTGGCACCCCGCAGGGCCTCCGCGTTCTTCCTGACGGCTGGCGACTGGCTGTTCATGGCTCACGCCTCCACGATCAAACCTACCGAACCGTAACCTACCCGACCGTAGGTCCAGGGTCAAACCGGGGGCCGCTTCAGGCGCGCAAGCTCCTCGCGCAGGGAGCGGTTCTCCGTGCGGAGCGTCTGTAGCTCGGTCGACACCGGACGCAGCATTTCGTCCAGCTCCGCCTCGGTGAACCGGGGCGTGATGTGCTGGGGACAATTCCAGTCGAAGCCCTCCACGCGGAGCACGAAGCCGCGTTCGGCCTTCGCGCTCTGCCCGGGGACTTCCAGGCGCTCCATCGTCGCGGGGTCCGTTTCGCGGGTGATGACGGACGCGTGCGCCAGGACCTTCAGGCGCGCACGGTTCGGGTAGTCCACGAAGATGAGCGCGACCCGGTCGTTCTCGCTGACGTTGCCCGCGGAGATGTACTGCTTGTTGCCCCGGTAGTCCGCGAAGCCCAGCGTGTGCGGGTCCAGCACCCGGATGAAGCCCGGCGGACCTCCCCGGTGCTGGATGTAGGGCCAACCGTTCGCGCCCATGCTGGCCATGTAGAAGCTGTCACGTTGGCCAAGGAACTCCGCCTCGTCGGGCGTGAGCACATCCGGTGCGTCCCCTGCCCTCTCGATACGTGCGTAGGCCGCACGGCTCCCGTTCTGCTCCTGGAGCGCCCTCACTGCGGGCGTGAAGGCGAGTCTTGCGAAACGGCCCATGGCTTTCTCCCTCGAAGCACCACGTATATCCATGGGACGTGGTGAAATAATCAGCCGGACCCGCAAGACTTCATTGCCAACTTCGCAAGAATCATGGACCAGCTCTTCACGCTCCGGACGTTCGTCGCCGTCGCCAGGCAGGGAAGCTTCACGGGCGCATCCCGCCATCTCCGCATCTCTCCGTCGGTGGCGACCCGCGCTGTCGCCCAGCTCGAGGAGCGGCTCGGGCTCGCGCTCCTCACGCGCACGACGCGCTCCGTGCGCCTCACCGAACGTGGGCAGATCTATCTGGAGAGCTGCCAGCGGCTGCTGGAGGACCTGGATGAGGCCGACCGGCGCGTCCGGGGTGAGAACGCCGAGCCACGAGGCGAACTCCACCTCTCCGCGCCCATCGTCTTCGGACGGCTTCACGTCCTACCGGTGGTCCAGAAGCTGCTCGCGGCGCATCCGGCCCTGTCCATCCGCATGCACCTGTCGGACAGGAACCAGCACCTCGTGGACGAAGGCATCGACGCGGCCGTCCGCCTGGGGGAGCTGAAGGACAGCAGCCTCATTGCCCTCAAGGTCGGCACCGTCCGCCGCGTCCTGGTGGCCAGCCCCCACTACGTGAAACAGCGCGGGACACCCCGCTCGCCCGCCGAGCTGAGCCGCCATGAGCTCATCGCCTTCGAGAGCCTCGACGCGACGAACGAGTGGCGGTTCGGCGAAAAGGAGAAGCCGGTGCGCATCCAGCCCCGCCTCATCCTCAACAGCGCGGACACGGCCATCGCGGCGGCGGAGCAAGGGGTTGGTATCGCGCGCACGCTCTCGTACCAGGTGGCGGACGCCGTGCTCGCGGGGCGGCTGGTGCTGCTCCTCGGAGCGTTCGCGCCGCCACTGGTTCCGGTGAGCGTCATCTACCCCGGCCGCCGAAGCACCTCCGCGAACGTGGGGGCCTTCGTCCGCACGGCGCGCAGCCACTTCGAGGAGCACCCGCTCCTGCCGGTCGAAGCGTGGCGCCCGCCCAGGCCCGCGGGCGGCAAAGCCAGACGCTGAAAAGCGAAAGGGCCCCGGTGTTTCCACCGGGGCCCTCTCAGAGTTGCGGGGGCAGGATTTGAACCTGCGACCTTCGGGTTATGAGCCCGACGAGCTACCAGGCTGCTCCACCCCGCGTCACCGTGACGCGGTACTGCTGTTATCACCTTGAACACCCGGGGTCGAAACTTTCATTTCGACCCCGGGCTTTTTCAAGTTGCGGGGGCAGGATTTGAACCTGCGACCTTCGGGTTATGAGCCCGACGAGCTACCAGGCTGCTCCACCCCGCGGCGAGAACGAGAGGGTAAGTACCGAAGCCTCTCGCTACCGTCAACACCTATCTCGGCGCCCCATCGCATTGTTTCGCGCGAGCGCCGAGATGGCGTGACGTCACTACTTGCCCAGCTTGCTGAGCAGATCCGCGAAGGTGCCGAAGCCCTTCTTGCCAGCGCCCTGCGGCTGCTGCGTCTTCTGCCAGGCCTCCACCTCGGCGCGCTCCTCCGCGCGGATGGCGCCGGGGATGGACAGGCGGATCTTCCCGGAGGCGTCGATGTCGATGATCGCCACCTTCAGCTCCTGGCCGATGGAGAAGTGCTTGCGCATGTCCGTGCCGCGATCCGTGCCGGTCTCGCTGGCCGGGATGAGGCCCTTGCCGCCCGGGAACGCGAGGAACACGCCGTAGGGCTCCAGCCGATCCACCTTGCCGACGACGACCGCGCCCACCTTGGGACGGGGCGCCGAGGGCTCCTTGGGAGCCGACGCCTGGGCCTCCTTCGCGGGACGCTCCTCGGGAGGACGCTGGGCCTCCTCCTCGGAGATGCGGCGCAGGCCGATGCGCTTGTCATTCGGGTCGATCTTCTCGACGGAGACCCAGATGACCTCGCCTTCCTTCACCGCGTCGCGCGGGTGCGCGATGCGCCGGTCGCTCAGCGCGGAGATGTGCACCAGGCCATCCACGCCCGGGCGCAGCTCCACGAACGCGCCGAAGGGCTGGAGCCGGACGACCTTGCCCTGCATGCGGTCGCCCTCCTTGATCTCCTCCAGCGCCTTCTTGAACGGATCCTCCTGACGCGAACGCAGCGACAGGGTGATGCGCTCCTTCTGCTTGGACTTGTCGGGGGAGTTGGGCTGGCCCTCCTCCATGCGGAGGATCTCCACCTCCACGTCGTCGCCCTGCTTCACCACGTCGCTGGGGTGCGCGACGCGCGTGTAGGAGAGCTCGGAGACGGGGACCATGCCCTCCACGCCGCCCAGGTCCACGAACACGCCGAAGTCGCGCACGCCGGAGACCTTGCCCTTGACCGTCTTGCCCACGGCCAGGGTCTTGCGCGTCTCCGTCGCCAGCCGGCGCTGCTCGTCCTCCAGCAGCGAGCGGCGCGACAGCACCACGTTGCGGTCGCGCACTTCCGTCACGCGGAACTGGAGCTTCTCGCCGATGAACTGATCCGGCTTCTCCACGAAGCGGATGTCCAGCTGGCTGATGGGGCAGAAGGCGCGCGTCTCGCCGATGGCGACTTCCACGCCGCCCTTGTTCACGCTGAGGACCAGGCCTTCCACCGGCATGCCGGAGGCGCGGGCCTCCGCGAGCATCGCGAAGGACGCGTTGCCCTTGGCCAGCGCGCGGCTGAGCTGGATGCCCCGGGCACCCATCTCCACGACGTGCGCCTCCAGGCGGTCACCCACGCCGAAGCGCAGGATGCCCTCGTCGTCCTTGAGCTCGCGCAGCTCGATCATCGCCTCGGACTTCGCCGAGCCGTCCAGCGACACGAACGCGGTGTCCGCGCCCAGCTGGAAGATGGTGCCACCGACCTTCTCGCCAATGCGCACGCCACGGCGGCCAGGAGCGCCACCGTCCTTGACCTGCGCCTCGAACATGTCCGCGAAGGACTCGGTCTCAGCGACCTCTTCGTACAGCGGGCTGGACGGCGCGGGGGCCGGCGTCACCGGACGCGGGGCCGGAGCCGGCGTCGAGGCCGCGGAGGCCTGCGCGTCAGCGCCCGTCTGCTCCGCGGTCGCGGTCGCCTCGGCGGGCTTCTCACCCTCCAGCGCGCGCGTCTCGATGGAGCCCGAGGCCCGCTTCACGACCACCATGGGGCCGGACGGACGGCGCTCGCCGCCTCCACCGCCACCCCGGCGCTCGCCGCCACGGCCACCGCCGCGCTCACCGCCACCGCGGGGCGCGTCGCCCTGGGGACGGGGCTGCGACTGGGCGTCGCGAGGACCGCGATCACCGCGGCCCGGCCCGCCCTTCTCATCGCGGCCACCACGGCCACCGCCGCGCTCGTTGCCCTGGCCCCCCGAAGGGATGCCCAGCATCACGTCGCCAAACGTGGCCTTCGGCTTCTTGGGACCGAAACCGCCAGGACCGCCCGAATTTCCGCCGCTCTTCTCGTCGCTCACTGCCGAGACCTTCCGTTGACGATTCCAGCCCGGGACTTCCTTGAAGTCGGGGCCTTTGGAAAAAGGCGGCGCACTCTACACGTGCGCCATGCCCGGAGGAAGCCGCATGCGGCCATCCCCTTCACAATCGGCCTCCTATCCCAACGGAAAGGGGCCTGTCCTGCATTCCGTTTGAGCCCCCAGACACTGCCTGGAGGGCAGCCGTCCCACCGGGCGCCGCGCCGCGTCTACCGGGCGAGCCCCAGCTTCCGACCCACCTTGCGGAAGACGGCGCCCGCCTCCGGGACACCCAGCGCGGCGGACACCGCGAAGTAGACGACGCCGAAGGGGACCGCCGTCGCCAGGAGCCCCAGCACCGGGTGCAGTCGGGGCGGCACCAGCAGGGTCCCACCC
>NZ_RAWR01000365.1:0-5304 GCF_003986945.1 Corallococcus sp. AB018
GCGCGGTACTGGCGGTAGGCCGCGGCCTTCTTCTCGTCGAAGCCGATCTTCTCCGCGTCCTCGCCGAACTCGTCGTAGAGCGCGCGCTTCTTCGTATCGCCCAGCACCTCGAAGGCGGTGTTGATGCGCTTGAACTTCTCCTCCGCCCCCTTGTCGCCAGGGTTGACGTCGGGGTGGTGCTGGCGCGCCAGCTTCCGGAAGGCCTTCTTGAGGTCGTCCGCCGAGGCCGTCCGTGGCACGCCCAGAATCTGGTAGTAGTCGTCAGCCATAGGTTTTGAGGGTGGTGCAGTACCCGACAAAGGAGAACGTAACCAGCGGTGCGGTGAGCGCCAGCACGGGATGTCCGGACAGCACCGCGATGGTTACAGTCGCCGCAAGATGAGGAAGGCCATGCCAGCACCGCGCGCCCGCCGGAAGGCCCCTCTGTGGCTGGCATGCGGGCTACTCCCGGCGGCTCTGGGCACCGCCCCGGGGTCTGGGGGGACCGCCCACGCCGCCCCCCCGCCGCCCGCTCCCTCCGTGGAGGAGGGCAGGGTGGTGGACCGCGTCGTGGCGGTCATCGAGGGCCAGGTCCTCACCCAAAGCGAGCTGGAGATGGAGGCCCGGGTGGCGCTGATCCAGCGAGGGGCCGTGCAGGGCGCCGCCCTGCCTCTGGATGAGCAGACGCTCCGGGGAGCCCTGGAGCTCTCCATCAACCAGCGCCTCCAGGTCCTGAGCGCGGATCGCCTGCAGGCCTTCCCGGCCGAGCCGGCGGAGGTGGAGGCTCGGCTGGAGGCCGTCCGGGCGCGGCTGGGAGGAGAGGCGGCGCTCCAGCGCTTCCTGGACCGGCATGGCGTAAACCGAGACGCCCTGGTGGCCGTGCTGGCGCGGGGCCTGCGGGCGGAACGAATCCTCGACAGCCGCGTCCGGTTGAAGGCACAGGTGAGCGAGGCGGAGGTCCGTCACCACTATGATGCCCACCGGGACCTGTACCCCGGTGAGTTCGACCAGACGGCGCGCACGGCCATCCGCGAGGAGTTGGTGCGGGCGCGCTACGGAGAGCTGGCGGCCCAGGCCCTGGCTGAAGTACGCAAGTCAGCGCAGGTACGGCGGGTGGCGCCCTTCGCGCGGGAGGCACGGCGATGAGACGGCTGCGGGACGACGGGACGCCCGACAAGGGAAAGGGCTTCCTGATCCGGCAGATGACCGTGGATGACATGCCGGCGGTGATGGCGCTGGAGAAGGCGTCCTTCAAGAACCCCTGGTCCACGGAGCTGCTCGGGCGCGAGCTCCAGCACGACTGGTCCACCATCCTCCTCGTGGAGGAGCCGGTGCCCGAAGGCGGAGTCGTCCTGCTGGGCCTTGCCATCTTCTGGATCGTCCACGACGAGGTCCATGTCCTCAACGTCGCCACCGCTCCCGTTCACCGCCGCCGGGGCGTCGCGCGCGTCGTGATGGAGGAGGTGCTTCGCCGGGGCGTGGCGCGGCGCTGCTCGCTGGCCACCCTGGAGGTGCGTCGGGGCAACGAGTCCGCCCTCAACCTCTACCGCTCGCTGGGCTTCCGGCCGGTCGGCATCCGCCCGAACTACTACGCGGACGAGGGCGAGGACGCGATCGTGATGGTCCTCGACTTCTAGGGGCGTAAGGGAGTAGAGCGTCCGGCCGTCGTCGCAGTCCCAGGTTTTTCGGGTGTGAGGGAATGCACCCGGGTCCTCTGGCCGGTTCTGGCCCAGGGGCAGGCCATGCTTGACACCCCGGGGGCCCTCCCTATACTCGCGGGCCTTTTGTGTAGCCTGTAGGTAGATATGCTCCGCTTTCGTGTAGCCGGACGCGGGGTTCCCACGAAGAAGAGGTTTCAGTGCCGACCATCAGCCAGCTCGTCCGCAAGGGCCGCGAGAAGCTCAACATCAAGGGCAAGAGCCCTGCCCTGAAGGAGTGCCCCCAGAAGCGCGGTGTTTGCACGCGCGTCTACACCACGACCCCGAAGAAGCCGAACTCGGCCCTCCGCAAGGTGGCCCGCGTGCGTCTCACCAACGGCATCGAGGTGACTTCCTACATCCCCGGCGTGGGTCACAACCTCCAGGAGCACTCGGTGGTCATGATCCGCGGTGGCCGTGTGAAGGACCTCCCGGGCGTTCGCTACCACATCATCCGCGGCACGCTGGACTCCGTGGGCGTTGCCGGTCGCAAGCAGAGCCGCTCCAAGTACGGCGCCAAGCGCCCGAGCTAGTCCGGTTCTCCCGCGCGTCGTTGGCGCGGAACACCTTCGCGGTATCTGAAGCAGTGTTGGACGCTGGCCCCACACCCTGGGGAGTGTCCCTGGAAGTTCCAAGCAGTGTTCTTGAAGCCCCTGAACAAGGCTTTCCTCCGAGTGAGGAGAGTGGGGCGTAAGGGAAGAGATGCCTCGTCGTCGCGTAGTCGCCAAGCGGAAGATTCTCCCGGATCCGAAGTTCCAGGACCGGCTCGTCACCAAGTTCGTCAACGACCTGATGCGCAAGGGGAAGAAGTCCATCGCGGAGGGCGTGTGCTACGGCGCCTTCGCCCTCATGGAGGAGCGCGCGAAGGAAGACCCCCTCAAGACGTTCAAGAAGGCCCTGGACAACGTCAAGCCCGTCCTCGAGGTGAAGAGCCGCCGCGTCGGTGGCGCCACCTACCAGGTCCCCGTGGAGGTCCGTCAGGACCGCCGCGTCGCGCTGGGCATGCGCTGGATCATCTCCTACGCCAAGGCGCGTGGTGAGAAGACCATGCAGGAGAAGCTGGCCGGCGAGATCATGGACGCCGCCAACAACCGCGGTAACGCGGTGAAGAAGCGTGAAGACACGCACAAGATGGCGGAAGCCAACAAGGCCTTCGCTCACTACCGCTGGTAGGTCCCGAAAGGGGCTTCGCGGTTGCCGCCCGGATGCGCTGCCAGCGTCCGGGCGGTTTCGTTTATCTGCCCTGGCAGAAGCCCAAGAGAAGTCCGGAAGGAACCGAGTCATGGCCCGTGAGTTCCCCCTCGAGCGCTACCGCAACATCGGCATCATGGCGCACATCGATGCCGGCAAGACGACCACCACCGAGCGGATCCTGTTCTACACAGGCGCCATCCACAAGATGGGCGAGGTGCACGAAGGCACCACCACCACGGACTGGATGGTCCAGGAGCGCGAGCGCGGCATCACCATCACCTCCGCGGCCATCAGCGCCTTCTGGGAGCGGACGGGCCAGCGCTACCGCGTGAACATCATCGACACGCCGGGCCACGTGGACTTCACCATCGAGGTGGAGCGCTCGCTGCGCGTGCTCGACGGCGCCATCGCGGTGTTCGACGCGGTCAACGGTGTCGAGCCGCAGTCGGAGACGGTGTGGCGCCAGGCGGACCGCTACAAGGTCCCGCGCATCTGCTTCATCAACAAGATGGACCGTGTGGGCGCGGACTTCGAGATGTCCGTCGGCACCATCAAGGAGAAGCTGGGCGCGCGCCCCGTGCGCATGCAGCTGCCCCTGGGCAGCGAGGACAAGCTCAAGGGCGTCATTGACCTGGTGCGCATGAAGGCGCTGGTGTTCCAGGACGCGGAGCAGGGCAGCCGCTTCGAGCTCCAGGACATCCCCGCGGAGTACCAGGAGGCCGCCGCCGCCGCGCGCGGAGATCTGCTGGAGGCCGCTGCCGAGCAGGACGACGCGCTCACGGAGAAGTTCCTCAACGGCGACGAGCTGACCGAGGACGAGGTGCGCGGCGCCATCCGCAAGGGCTGTGTGGGGCTGAGGCTGTTCCCGGTGTTCTGCGGCTCGGCGTTCCGCCACAAGGGCGTGCAGCCGCTGCTGGACGCGGTGGTGGACTACCTGCCCAGCCCGCTGGACATCCCGCCGGTGCAGGCCAAGACGCCCAAGGGCGAGGACGTCATCCGCGAGACGCGCGACGACGCGCCCTTCAGCGCGCTGGCGTTCAAGATCATGAACGACCCGTCCTTCTCCTCGCAGACGCTGACGTTCCTGCGCGTCTACTCGGGGAAGCTGGAGGCGGGCACTGCGGTGTGGAACTCCGTGAAGGGCAAGCGCGAGCGCGTCAGCCGGCTCGTGCAGATGCGCGCGGACAAGAAGGACGAACTGACGGAGTGCTACGCCGGCGATATCTGCGCGGTGGTGGGCCTGAAGCTGGCGAGCACGGGCGACACGCTCTGTGACGACAAGCAGCCCGTCATCCTGGAGCGGATGGAGTTCCCGGAGCCCGTCATCGACATCGCCATCGAGCCGAAGTCCACCGCGGACCAGGACAAGATCATCCAGGCCCTGCAGCGGCTGGCCATGGAGGACCCGTCCTTCCGCGTGCGCTCCAACGAGGAGACGGGCCAGACGCTCATCGCCGGCATGGGCGAGCTGCACCTCGAAATCATCGTCGACCGGCTCCTGCGCGAGTTCAAGGTGGACGCGAACATCGGCAAGCCGCAGGTGGCCTACCGCGAGACGGTGACGGCGACGAAGGTCGCGGAGGGCAAGTACATCCGCCAGGCGGGTGGCAAGGGGCAGTACGGCCACATCAACCTGCGCGTGTCCCCGAACGAGCCCGGCAAGGGCTTCGAGTTCGTCAGCACCATCACCGGTGGCGCCGTGTCCAAGGAGTTCGTGGACGCCGCGCGCGACGGCGCGAAGGAGGCCATGCAGAACGGCCCCGTCGCCGGCTACCCCATGGTGGACGTGAAGGTGGAGGCCTACGACGGCTCCATGCACGACGTGGACTCGTCGGAGATGGCCTTCAAGATCGCCGGCTCCATGGCCTTCAAGGACGCGGTCCGCGCGGCGAACCCCGTCCTGCTGGAGCCCATCATGGCCACGGAGGTCGTCACCCCGGAGGCCGCCATGGGCGACGTCATCGGCGACCTGAACGGCCGGCGCGGGAAGATCCTGGGCATGACGCCCCGGCCTGGCGGCGTGCAGGCCATCCAGGCGGAGGTGCCCCTGGCCGCCATGTTCGGGTACTCGACCGACCTGCGCAGCAAGAGCCAGGGAAGGGCGACCTACACCATGCAGTTCAAGCACTACGCACCGGCGCCGAAGTCAGCGCTCAACCCGAGCTACTGACCTCCCGTCCGTCAGGGGAGCCGCCGGGCGAATTCTGTTGACGTTCCAGCAGCTTTGAAGCACACGCAGCACCCCTCGGAAGTTCTCCCGAAGTCCTATACCGCCGGGGTCGCACCGGCGGCGTCGTGAGGAGCGGTTCATGTCCAAGGAAAAGTTCGATCGCAGCCTGCCCCACGTGAACATCGGAACGATTGGGCACGTGGACCACGGCAAGACGTCGCTGACGGCGGCCATCACGAAGGTGCTGGCCAAGACGGGCGGCGC
>NZ_RAWR01000366.1:0-5237 GCF_003986945.1 Corallococcus sp. AB018
GGGCATGGCGCGGCGGACTCCGGGGGCCGTGGCTGCCGCGAGGCGTGGCGCTGGCGTGCGCCCTGCGCGCCTGCGTCGCGTCCGCGGACGGTTCGCCACAGGACATGGTGCGCTCCGTCCCGTCCAACGTCATGGCCCTCTGCGCGGCGCGGCTTTCGCCCGGCCAGGAGACCCAGTGGGCCCCCTGTCCTCCCGCGGCCGAGCAGAGCCCCTCGCTGCCGGAGGATGCGCCGCTGAAGGAGGACAGCATCCGGGACAACCCCGAGCCCCACCCGTGGATTGCGTTGGGGGAAGTGACCGCCATCAACCTGGTCGTCTGGACGTACGACCGGTACATCGCGCACAAGGACTGGGCGTACATCTCCCCGTCCGTATGGAAGGAGAACTTCCGCACGGGCTTCGTCTGGGACCAGGACGGCTTCTCCACCAACCAGTTCGCCCACCCGTATCACGGCAGCCTCTACTACACGGCCGCGCGCGACAACGGCCTGCCGTTCGCGGCCGCGGTGCCGCTCACCTTCCTGGGCAGCCTGCAGTGGGAGATGTTCGCGGAGAACGAGCCGCCATCCGCCAATGATCTCATCAACACGACCGTGGGCGGCGTGGCCATGGGCGAAGCCCTCTACCGGCTGTCCTCGCTGGTGCTGGACACAGAGGCCCGGGGCCGCGAGCGCTTCGTCCGCGAGCTGACCGCCGGCGTCATCAGCCCCATGCGCGGCATCAACCGCGTGGTGCGCGGCGACGTTTCGTACCATGGCCCCTCGCCGACGGAGTGGTGGCCGGATGACATCGCGGGCTGGGCCTCGCTGGGCTACCTCAAGCTGGGCGACGGCAAGTCCCTGGCCTGGGGCGAGGATCAGTTCTTCATCCAGGGCGCCCTGCGCTACGGCGATATGTACCGGGGCGCGAACCACCGCCCCTTCGACGCCTTCGACGCGCGCGTCCAGTTCACCACCCGGGAGACCAGCCTCGTCACCAACGCGCGGCTGCAGGGCCTGCTGGTGAAGTCCACGCTCTGGAGCGCCGAGCGCGACGAGCTGCGCCTGGGACTGCTCCAGCAGCTCGGCTACACGGACACGCTCGCGTATGAGGTGGGCGGCCAGTCCCTGGACCTGGGCCTGCTGCACGAGCACCGGTTCCTCAACCGCTCCCGGCTGAGGACCGCGCTGCTCGTGGACGGCAGCCTCCTCACCGGCGTCACCTCCGAGCACACCGACAGCGAGGGCAACGAGGGCCGCGACTACGACTACGGCCCCGGCCTGGGCTTCCAGCTCCAGATGGCGTACCTGCGCGAGGACTGGGAGCTCGTCACGCTGGAGGCGGGCGCCTTGCACGTGCTGGTGGTGGACGGCTCGGGCGGCGCGCACCGGGTGCACCAGGCCCAGCTGCAGGTGGACCTCCCCGTGTACAAAAACCTGGGGATGGGCTCGCAGCTGAACTTCTTCCGGCGCCACAGCCGCTTCGACTCCTTCCCGACCGTGACGAAGGACACCTGGCAGCTGCGCATCTTCCTGTCCCTGCACTGAAGGCAGGGAGGGCGCTCAGCCCACCGCCTCCGACGGCGGCGCGGAGGGCAGCGAGTACGTCACTGGCGGCGGCAGCATCACGCGCACCTCGTCGCCCGCGCGGATGAGGCCCGGGCGCTCCACCCAGCCCACCAGCCCGCGCTTCTGCCACGCGGCCTTCACGAAGCGGCCCGCGAGGCCCTTCATGTCCGGGTGGTGCGCTTCAATCACGCGGCCTGGCCCCACGCAGGGCAGGTTCTCCCCTTCCATCACCAGCGTGGCCTCTTCCGGGAAGAACAACCGCGTCCCCGGCGGCAGGTGCGTCAGCCGGGGCACGCCCACGAGCTCCAGGTTCGCGCCCAGCCACGACGCCAGCACGTGCGGCACGCCCAGCGTGCGCGCCACCTCCACCATCTCCTCGCGCGACACGATGGAGAGCTGCCGCGTGTTGCGGATGAGCGTGCCCTTGGGGAACCACGGCACCCGCACGTCCGCCTTGCGCGTGAGGCCCGCGTGCCGGTCTCCCTCGATGCCTTCGAAGGTGACCCTCAGCTCCGGGACCTCCCGGGTGACGAAGCGCTTGGGTTCAGCGTCCGTGCACAGCAGCACGTTGGCCAGGTGTCCGGTCAGCGAGGGAGCAGGAGTGGGCATATCGGGCGCCCGTTCCAACACGCGGCCGCGACAAAATCAAAACAGGGTCATCTGCTGCGGCTTGCCCAGCGGGCGGGCGTCCGTGCCCGCGTCGCGCAGCGCCTGCGCCAGCTCCTCCGCGAAGCCGTGGCAGGTGATGACATCCCGCGCGCCGGTGTCCTTCACGTAGCGAATGAGGGACGGGAAGTCCGCGTGGTCCGACAGCGGGAAGGCCACGTCCGCGCCGTAGCGCCGCGCGCCGCCGGGGTCCATGGCCCAGCCGGTGAGCACCGCCGTCGCCCGGGGCCAGTGCGGCGCCAGGGCCCCGCCCCGCGCCAGGTGCGGCGGGAAGAAGAGCACCTCGCCCGGCTCCACGCGGCCGTCGTAGCGGCGCAGGTTCTCGATGGGGACGCCCAGCTCCGCGTACAGCTCCGCGACTTCGAAGATGGACGGATGCGCCACCAGGTGGAAGCCGCGCAGGGCCAGCTGCTTCATCGCCTCCTGGCTCTTGCCCAGCGGATAGCCCAACAGCACCGGCGTCACGCCCCGGCTCAGCTGCGCGCGCAGCCACGTCTCCACCTGCCCCAGCACCTCCGGGCGCGGCGGGAAGCGGTAGCGCGGATGACCGAAGGTGGACTCGATGACCAGCGTGTCGCAGGTCGCGACCTCCGTGGCCTCCGCGGTGAGCGACGGCGCGGTGTTGAGGTCCCCCGTGTAGACGATGCGCTTGCCATCCGCGCGGGTGACGCGCAACTGCGCGCTGCCCAGGATGTGGCCCGCGGGCAGCAGCTCCAACAGCAGCGGGCCCAATTCGAACGGACGGCGGAACGGCACGGACAGCGGGGCCGCCACGGGCCCCAGCCGGTGGGCCATGAAGCGCAGCGTGGCCGCCGTGGCGATGGTGCTCTCGTGACGGGCGATGTGGTCCGAGTGCCCGTGGCTGACGAAGGACAGCGGCGACTTGCGCTTCGCGTCCAGCGACAGGGGCGTGCCCGTCAGGTGCAGGCCGTTGCGTCTCAGATCCACGCTCATGGGATGGGCGCTGTCATAACGCGGCCCGGCCGCTCGTGCTCCTGCCGGGGCCGCGTCGGATGCTCAGGCGGCGGGCGTGCGGCCCCGTGCCCGCCATCCGTCCCACACCGCCGTGCCCAGCTCCGACGCGAAGACGCCCACGACGATGAGCGCGCCGCCCAGCCACTCCTTCGGGCCCAGCACCTCGCGGCCCACCGCCACGGAGTAGGCCGAGGCGAACACCGGCTCCAGCGCGAAGATGAGCGCCGCGCGCACCGCGCTGGTGCGCGCCTGGCCCCACGTCTGCACCAGGATGGCCACCGCGCTCGCGAGCACGCCACACGCGAGCACCGCCCCCACGAGCGGCGGGGTCCACTCCAGCTTGCGCTCCACGAAGGGCAGGCACAGCGCGGACATCACCGCCACGCCGACCAACTGCACGGACACCAGGCCCACGGCGTTGTCCTTCGTCGCGAAGCGCTCGGTGAGCAGGATGTGGCCCGCGTACGCCACCGCGCACCCGACGGACAGCCAGTCCCCCAGGCGGAAGCCCCCCAGGCGCCCCGGCAGGGCCTCCTCGGTGGGCCGCGTCAGCCAGTACAGCCCCACCGCCGCCAGCACCACGCCCACGGCGGTGCCCCACCGGGGCAGCCGCTTGAGCAGCACCATGGACATCAGCGGAACGAAGAGGACGTTGAGGCCGGTGAGGAACGCCGCGCGCGACGGCGTGGTGTCCGTCAGCCCCACGGTCTGGAGCACGAAGCACACGAACAGCACCACGCCCAGGAGCAGTCCCTTGGAAACGATGCCGGGCGAGAACATCCGCCCGCGCGCGATGAGCGCCATCACGGCCGCGCCCACCACGAAGCGCAGGGTGAGGAAGGTGAAGGGGTCCGCGAACGCGAGCGCGTCCTTCACCACCACGAACGTCAGGCCCCAGAAGACGGTGAGGAGCACCAGCGCTCCGTCCGCCTTCCACTGCGCACCCTCACGCCCTTCAGACACCGGATCCACCCTTCCCCGCCCACGGCATGAAGCAGGACGCCCAGCCGTTTGGCCCAGCCACCGGAGAAGCGCAACCCCCGTGGGGCGTCAGACGGGAAGCGGGCGCACCAGCACGACCAGTCGCTTGCTCCCCCCAGCCGCGTCCCACTGCTGGTTCGTGGCGACGGTCAGCGCGTCCGGCGCGGGGCGGAACCCCAGGCCAGAGAAGGTCCGCAGGGAGGCGGTGTTGTCCTCGTCGATGTCCGCGTGGAGCCGGTCCGCGCCCTGCCGGTGGATCTCCTCCACCAGGCACCGCACCAGCGCGGTGGCCACGCCCATGCGCCGCACCTTGGGAGACACCACCAGCGAGCGCACCCAGAAGCCATCCAGTGACAGTCCCTCCTGGTGGTAGTCGTCCGCCCACGCGAAGCCGAGCAGGTGCCCCTGCGCGTCGAAGGCGCCCGCCGCCGCGCCCACGCGCCTGTCTTGCGGCAGCCCCCACCGGTCGCGCAGCTGCCGGCGCAGGAAGGTGCCGGACACCACCAGCCGCTCCGTGGCGAAGGCGAGCAGCGGGTCCAGGTCGTCCGGGCGCACCAGCCGGATCTCGAGCGGGCCCACGAACTGGCGGCGCAGCGGCTTCGTCCACCCGGAGAACAGGTCGCGCAGGTGGCGGAACACCGCCCGGGACGCGGGCTGCGTCCACACGCCAGACAGGGTGCGCTGCAAGAGGAACAGCGCCGGCCGGGTGGGCCGGGGCAGCCGCATCACCCACCGCCCGCGCTTGAGCGCGACGATGCGCCCCACCAGCTCCCCGCCCGCCACATCGGTGCCGCCCAACTGCGACTCCGTCCCCCAGGGTTGGGTGGAGAGCACCACCTGCGCGGCCAGCCGGGGCCCGTGCCGCACCAGCGCCACGTCCCCGCGCGCCAGCCGCTCCGGCCCGCAGCGCAACAGCCGCACCGCGTCCCCGCTGCGGAGCAGCGGGTAGAGACACCGCCCCATGCCGCGCACCCACAGCCGGTGGCCGAAGGGCAGCGCCGCAAGCAGGTCCGCGAGCTCGGCCGTCGAGACGCCACCAGAGGGCATGACACCCACTCTGTCATGAAG
>NZ_RAWR01000367.1:0-5200 GCF_003986945.1 Corallococcus sp. AB018
CCTGCACCTCCACTCCCAGCGTGAAGGGACACACGTCGGTGATCATGATGCCGTGCGCGGCGCTCACCGCGCCCGTCTTCAGCCCGGCCTGGAGCGCGGCGCCCAGCGCCACCGCCTCGTCGGGGTGCACGCCGTCGCGAGGCTCGCGCCCGAAGTATTCGGCGACCAGCCGGCGCACCAGCGGCACGCGCGAGCTGCCACCCACCAGCACCACCTCCGCGATGGACTTCTTCGCCAGCTTCGCGTCCTTCAGCGCGCTCTCCATCGGTTCGAGCGTGGAGCGCACCAGGTCCGTGATCAGCGCCTCGAACCTCGCGCGCGTCACCTCCACCTCCAGCGACGCGGGCGTGCCGCCCCGGCCCGGCGCCAGGAACGGCACGATGACCGGCGTGGCCTCCACGGACGTGAGCGCGATCTTCGCGGCCTCCGCCGCCGCCTTGAGCCGCACCTGCGCCGCCAGGTTCCCGGCCAGCGACACGCCGTGGGCGCGCTCGAACTCCGCGCCCAACCACGCGGCCAGCGACTGGTCGAAGTCACTGCCTCCCAGCTGGTTGTTGCCCGCGGAGGCCTTCACGTCCAGCACGCCCTGGAACATCTCCAACACCGACACATCGAACGTGCCGCCGCCCAGGTCGTACACCAGCACGTACTGCTCGGCGTCCAGGTGGTTCACGCCGTACGCGAGCGCAGCGGCGGTGGGCTCGTTGAGCAGCCGCTCCACCTTGAGCCCCGCCAGTTCTCCCGCGTCCTTGGTCGCCTGTCGCTGCGCATCGCTGAAGTAGGCGGGCACCGTGACCACGGCCTCCGTCACCGCGCCGCCCAGCGCCCGCTCCGCGTCCTCGCGCAGCGCACGCAGGATGAGCGCGGAGATCTCCGTGGGGCTGTAGCGCCGGTCCCCGAGCATCACCGGCAGGTCGCGGCCCATGCGCCGCTTCACCTCCGCGATGGTGCGCTCCGGATGCACGAGCAACTGCGCGCGCGCGGACTCGCCCACGTGGAGCCGACCCTCCGCGTCCAGCCCCACCACCGACGGCGTGAGGCGCTGCCCCAACCGGTTGGTCAGGAGGTTGGGACGGCCCGCGCTGTCGAGCGCGGCCACCAGGGAGTGCGTGGTGCCCAGATCAATGCCAACGACGTGACTCATGAGAAGTGAACCCAGGGCCTTTCGGCGAAGGACCGCGAACGGCGGACTAGGACTCCGGCGGCGTCCACGGCTGCGCGGGCACGGCGACGGTGGCGGCTTCCGATGCCGCGTACATGCGGCGCAGCTGATCCAGCCCCTCTTCGCCGATCCCCGCCTCGCGAGCGATCTCCATCGCGCGCTCCGGCGATGCGTGGGTCACCCACTTCCACTTGTACGAAGCGATGAGCCCCGCGATGCAGGACAGCGCGAGCACGCCTGGGACGATGGCGTCCGTCTGCTCGTGATCGCCGAAGGCGACGAAGCCGACGACGAGCGAGATGAGCCCCGCGACGATGAACAGGAAGCGCGCCCACGCCACGAGCACGGACTTGCCACTCATGGAGATGGCCTGCCCGCGCCAGCCATCGCCCTCCTCCGCCGTGACAAGCCAGCCCTCCAGCGGAATGAGCGGCACGAAGTTGATGTGACCGAACTTCGTCGCGACGAAGCCCAGGCCTGGAATCTCATCGACCTTGCCAAAGAGCCTCGAACCGAAAATGACCATGTGCTTCCCCCTCAAAACCGTCGCGCCGTGCCGCGAAGGCACCCGGGCGCGTGCGCGCGAATCCTGCGGCACCCGGGCGAACACGCGCAATCCCCCGCCCCGGGTAGGACAGCGCCTCACGACCCCGTGGGCCACCGCCCTCCAGAACATACGGACCAGGCGGGAAAGACTGGTTCCACGACACCCGGAGTGACCCTGCCCTCCGACGCCGCGTCGCTCAGCGCCGGTGCACGCAGCGGAACCCCACCCCCGTCAGGCCGTTCTTCGGATAGGCGAGGCCCCGGTGGGCGGACCGGAACAGGGCAGGCATGTGATTGAGCCAGGAGCCCCCACGGTGGACGGGCTTCTCCGGCACGCCAGAGGGTTCTGAAGGCGCGTCCTCGCCCAGCCGCTCCTGGTAGCCGGTGGCGGTCCACTGCCACACGTTCCCGGCCATGTCGCAATGCCCCCAGCCGTTGCATCGCGGCCCGGCGTGGACCACCGGAGCCGTGCCACCAAGGCAGCCGCGCGACGTGCACGACACCGAGCCGACCACGTGCTCCGCGTCGAACGACTCGCCCCACCAGAAGGCGGAGGCTGTCGAGGCACGCACGGCGTACTCCCACTCCGCCTCCGTGGGAAGTGCACCGCCCACGAGCTCGCAGTAGGCCCGTGCGGCGCGCCAGTCCACGCAGTTCACCGGATGGTCCGTGCGCTCGGAGTCCAGGTTGCAGCGGCCGAGCCATTCCGCTGGGGTCTCCGCATCGGTCCACCAACGCGCTTGCGGATCCTTCGCGCGCACCTGCTCACGTCGAGCCGCGAAGGCCCGCGCCGTCACGGGCGTCACGTCCATCTGGAAGCGCTCGAACGCGACCTCCGTCCGGGGCCCTTCGTCCACATCCCGCCCCGGCTCGCCCGCCGGTGAGCCCATCTCGAAGCGCCCGGCCGGCAGCCACACCGATTCAGGCGGGGGCACGGGCTCCACGCGAGCGGAGCGTGGAGCCGTGCCTTCTTTCGCTGTTCCACAGCCCGCCATGAACACAAGGAGGGCGGCGCCCGAACGCACCCGGAAGGAAGTCGAAGTCATCCCAGGGACTATCGCTCCACGCCCTTCAGCAACGACAGGATGAAGGCGCCGTACGCATCCTTCATCGGCAGCTCGTAGTCCACCTTGAGGCGGCGGCGCTCCGCGAGGACCGTCTCCCCAGTCCTCGGGTTGCGAGCCTCCTTCGCGTACGTCTCCCGGTAGAGCCCCGTCCCGCGCTTCTGCCAGTTCGGCACGTCGTTGAAGTTCACACCCCGCTGGAAGAGCAGCTCGTTCTTCTCCGCCACCGACAGGCGCGTGAGCATGCTCGTGGCCTCCGCCACATTCTTCCCTTCGCGACGCAGGCTCCAATAGCAGTGCGCGTTCAGCGCGTTCCGGACCGCGTCCTCGTTGCGCCAGCGGAAGTAGTCGCGCACGAGTTCCGCGTTCGGCAGCTCGCAGATGCGGCAGTCGAACACGGCCAGGTCTCCCAGGAGCAGCGAGAACTTCGCGCTCGCCTCCCCCGCGAGGATGGAGTTGAGCTTGCGCGTCTTGCGCCCGAAGGCGTCCTCGTCCGGGTGGAAGAGCAGCGAGATTTCGTCGCTCTGCGTGTAGCCGTAGACGACCCGGAAGCCGCAGTCCATCAGGTGCCCGGTCGTCGCGACCATCAGGTCGCGCACGCGCACGTCGAAGGGGCTCTCGAAGGCGTGCACCTCCTTCGTCAGCCGCGTGAAGCCGCGCCCATCGATGCGCGCCACCATGAACACGCCGGGCAGCACGCACAGGTCGTGCGCGGTCTCGAACACGCGCATCTTCTCGTCCAGCTCATCGAACTTCACGTTGCCACTCCTCCACGGTGAAACCGTCCGGCCCCAGCCGGACGAAGAAAAGCGCGTCGAAGCCCTCCTCGGGATGGGGGACCTGCAATCGCTTGTACGTCCCGAGCACGCCCACCAACGGCACGCGCTGCTCCGCCGGGCGCTGATCATTCCGCAGGAGCGCGTCCGCGACCTTCGACTGGAAGTAGAGCCCCACCACGCGGAAGCCGAACTGCTTCGCGGCCGCGATGTAGCGGGAGCGCTCCGCCACCGTGGGGTTGGTGTTGTCCACCACGAAGGGCTGCTTCGCTTCCAGGCACGCGCGCAGCAGCACCTTCTCCCGGTGCCGCGTCTTGAGCATGTCCAGGCTCAGGCGAACGTGCGTGGTGAAGAAGCGCTCCCGGTAGAAGCTGCTCTTCCCCGCCCCCTGGATGCCCGTGAAGATGACCGCTTCCATGCCGCCCCTCCCTCCCACGAAGGCCGCTCGCGGGGACTTTGGGACGCTCAGGCGCGGGGAAACCCGACAGGCCCCCGGACGCCCGCCCGTCGGCGGCTACACGACAGCGCCTCTTCCAGAAGGTGGACCCGCCCGGGCTGGCTGTTGTATCCCCCGGAGTGCCGGAGCGGTCCGGGTGAACGCCGGCCATCGCAGGCATGGATGGCGGGAGGAAAGTCCGGGCTCCAGAGGGCAGGGTGCTGGCTAACGGCCAGTCGAGGCGACTCGCAGGAAAGTGCCACAGAAAACAGACCGCCCGTTCCCGCAAGGGGGCGGGTAAGGGTGAAACGGTGCGGTAAGAGCGCACCGCGTCCGGGGTGACTCGGACGGCACGGTAAACCCCACCTGGAGCAAGAGCCAATAGGAGCGCGTCCCCGAAAGGGGACAGGGATGGCCCGTCCCATGCGTTCGGGTTGCTCGCTGATGAGGTCCCTGGGCAACCAGGGCCCTAGATGAATGTTCGCCGCCCATCCCGAAAGGGGTGGGGACAGAACCCGGCTTACAGGGCCGCTCCGGTTTTTTCCCTGTTACTTGCCCACGGGGACCTGCGCCAACAGCAGGCGCCCCCGGCCGTCGTTGCGCACCGCCTCCGGGTTGGTGATGGGCAGCCGTGCGTCGTTGCGCGGCTCCCACAACCCCATCCACACGTTGACCGCGCGCGGCGACGCGCCCTGCGGCAGGGCGATGACGAACTCGTCCTTCACCGTCTCGCCCACCTTCCACTGCGTGGTGGGGTACAGGCCGCCCGCGGGCTTGTGGTCCACGTTGAGGCGCTCCATGCGCCCGTCCGCGTCCTCCAGGTGCACGAAGACGAGGTAGTCCTCTTCAATCGGCTGGAGCACCTTGAAGAAGACGGTGACGCGCGCCTGGTCCCCCACGGGGATGCGGCCCGGCTGCACGGACGCGCCCACCACCTCCACCTTGCCGCCCAGGTTGGCGCCGCTGCGGATGGACAGCGGGGGCACCTGGGCGACGGTGGCCGCGCGGCGCTCCTGGTCGCTGGCCCCTCCGGGGGCCTCCACGATGCAGGCGCTGGAAGTCCCCAGGAGGACGGAGGCGGTCAACAGGACGTTCAGGGGCGGAAGGCGCATGACGGAGGCCTGTTCTACCCGGCCACGGGCGCTGCATCCAACTGCGCGTTGGTGTATGCGGAGCGGCGATGAAGACCCCGAGCCCCCTCGACGCACTCCTGGCG
>NZ_RAWR01000368.1:0-5126 GCF_003986945.1 Corallococcus sp. AB018
GGCGCTTGCGGCGGCAGCTTCGGCTGCGCGGCCATCTCCGCGTCCGTCGCGAGCTGGCCGGGCTGGTACGAACGGACCGTGGACTCGTAGTTGTCGTACACGCCGTTGATGAGGTTGCGCAGCATCTCCTTGTGCTGCTCCTCCATCAACTCGCGCACAACCTCCGCCAGGTTCTCCGCGTTGAGGATGTCCGCGTAGGACGTCTTCTTGGACGCGAGGATGTTCCCGCCCACGAACAGGTGGGTGATGATGTGGGGGTTGTTGACGCCCGAGTCCTCGGTCTGGACGTGGTAGACCTTCCCCTTGTGCTTGATGTTGTGATTGAAGCCAGTGACGGCTTTTTCGAAGGTTTTCGCCATTGCCGAGGTCGGGCACCGTAGCAGCGGGGTCCAGGCTTCACAAGGTAAGCGTCACGCGCTCCGCACCTCTTTTTTGTGCGTGCCTGCCCGCTTCCCGCCGGTGTGCGTCCGCCACCTTCTGTCACCCTCCGTGTACGGATCCACACGTGGACACCAGCCTGGCGGGCACGGGCGGCTCTGTTGAAAAGCTGAAACGCCCTGGGGTACGTAAACCCCTCTGACGATCGCGCCGTCAGTCCCTCCCTCCCTGCCGCGGCCGGAACACCACCGATGAAAAAGCCGGACACCATCGCGGAAAAGGTCCGCCTGCAGGATGCCCAGGCGCTCGCGCAGGGCTACTCGCCCGCCATCCGCGCCATGGAGATTGCCTCCATCATCGCGTTCGTGGGCCTGGAGAGCGTGCTCGTCTACAAGCTCTGGAGCACCCACCACACCGGCCCGTGGATGCTGATCCTGGCGGTGGTGCTGGGCTACCTGGCCGCGGACTTCGTGTCCGGCTTCGTCCACTGGATGGGCGACACGTGGGGCTCCACGGAGATGCCCGTCCTGGGCAAGGCGTTCATCCGCCCCTTCCGCGAGCACCACGTGGACGAGAAGGCCATCACCCGCCACGACTTCGTGGAGACCAACGGCAACAACTGCCTCGTGTCGCTGCCGGTGGCGGCGCTCGCGGTCGCCGTGCCGCTCGCTGGCCCGGGCTGGGTGTTCCTGGCCGCGTTCCTGGGCGCGATGATCTTCTGGGTGATGGCGACCAACCAGTTCCACAAGTGGTCCCACCTGGATGAGCCGCCCGCGATCATCAACTTCCTGCAGCGCGTGCACCTCATCCTGCCGCCGGACCACCACCGCATCCACCACACCGCGCCCTTCAACCAGTACTACTGCATCACCGTGGGCTGGATGAACCGGCCGCTGAAGATGATCCACTTCTTCCCGCTGATGGAGCGGCTCATCACCTGGGTCACCGGTCAGCTGCCGCGCCAGGACGACATCGGCACGGAGGCCGCCCAGGCGCTCGTCGCCGTGGACGGCGCCCAGGAGGTGCCGGTCATCCAGGCGGCCAAGGAGCTGCTCAAGTCCTCCGCCGAGGAGCCCACGGCGAGCGTCTCCACGCCCCCCGTGCGCTGAAGGCCGGGCCCCAGGCGGCAAGGCCGCCTAGAAGCGCAGGTCCACCTGCTCCGCGGAAGGAATGGGGCGCCCCAGGAAGCGGGCCCCCACCTCCACGAAGCGCTCCGGCACGTCGGTGACGAAGAAGGCGTGCTCGGGCGCGCCCACGGACGCTGGCGCCAGCAGCCCCTTCTCCTCCAGCAGCTGGGCCACCGCCTCCGCCGTGGCCTCCGCCGAGTCCACCAGCGACACGTGCGGCCCCACGACCTCGGCGATGACGCCCTTGAGCAGCGGGTAGTGGGTGCAGCCCAGCACCAGCGTGTCCACCCCATCGCGCGCGAAGCCGGCCAGGTACTCACGGGCCACGAGCAGCGGCACGTCGCCGTTCGTCCACCCCTCTTCCGCCAGGGGAACGAAGAGCGGGCACGCCGTCGCCTTCACCGCGATCTTCGGGTTGCCCGCCTCCAGCGCCCGCTGGTACGCGCCGGAGCGGATGGTGCCCGGTGTTCCGATGACGCCCACCCCGCCGCCCCGGGTGCGCTGGAGCGCCGTGCGGGCCCCGGGCTCAATCACGCCCAGCACCGGCACCGGCAGCGCGGCCTGGAGGGCGGGCAGCGCCGCGGCGGAGGCGGTGTTGCACGCCACCACCAGCAGCTTGATGCCGCGCTCCAGCAGGAACTCCGCGTTCTTCAGCGAGTAGCGCGTCACCACCTCGCCGGACTTGGTGCCGTAGGGCACCCGCGCGGTGTCTCCCAGGTAGAGCGTGCGCTCGTGGGGGAGCCGCGCCATGAGCGCCTTGAGGACCGTGAGCCCTCCGATGCCGGAGTCGAACACGCCGATGGGACCGTGGCTGTCTTGCCGCATGGGGTGAGTCCCTATCACGTTTGATGCCAACGCCCCCCGCACCGCCCGCGTGTCCCCCAGAACGCACGAAGGGCCGGAAGCCTGGAAGGCCTCCGACCCTTTCATGCCGCCCGGCCCGGGTGGGCCTTAGCGACTACTGCACGCGGTCGAGCGGAGCGATGGCGGCCTCCGCCGCGCTCGGGAAGTCGTGGGCGTAGACGCGCAGGCTCAGCATGTCCGCTCCCCGGGGCGAGATGTAGCGCCGGCCGTTCGTGCCGTTCGCCTGCAGCGACACGAAGTACTCACCGGGGCGCAGGAACTCGAAGACGGCCGGGGACTCGTTGCAGGAGAACCACTGCCCCGCTTCGCCGTAGACCCACTCGCTGGTGTGGATGTCCTGGAAGTTGATGCCCACCTCGCTCACGCCGGCCTGGCCGCAGTTGAGCTTCGTGCTGCCTTCATAGAGCTGCCAGCCCACCGCCGCGCCACCAATGGCCCAGGTGTTCGCCGTGATGGAGGCCGGGATGCCCGCCTGCGACGTGAAGCCACCACCGTAGTAGTAGAGGGGCCGCTCGTACGCGTCGACGCCCACGATCTCCAGGTAGTGCTGCCCGGGAGCAATCTCCGGCGTCTCCACCGAACGGCCCTGGCTGCCCTGGTTGCAGTTGAAGCGCGCCCACGCGCCGTCATCCACCCGGGCGTCCACGTAGGCGACGCCCGCCTGCTGACAGGAGGGGTAGTACGAGCCCGCCTCCGTGGGGAACAGCCAGTTCACATAGGCGTAGGACGTGGCGCCCGTGCGGCCCGTGTTGAAGTTGATGGGCACCGCCGTGTTGCCGTCCACGGAGAACGTGCCGCGGTACGAGTAGACCGCCACGCCGTCATAGTCGACCGCCTCCGCCGTGAACGAGTAAGTGCCGGGCGCGAAGTCGTGCAGGATGATGCCGTCGAAGCCGTTCGCCGAGCAGGGATACTTGCCGTCACCCTCGAGGATCTCGCCGTCGATGTAGATGTCCACGCCATCGATGTTCCGCATCTGGCCGCAGGTGGCGCCATCGAAGCTCCACGACATCCGGACGTCGCCGGGGTAGCGGTTGTCTTCGATGATGCAGCCAGAGAGTCCTGAGGAGAGGCAGAGGAATGCGGCGAGCGTTCTCGCGTTCATGGTGGGCATCCGTGGTTCGGTTTCGGGAAGTTGAGGTCGTCGGCCCGTAACAACCCTCCAGACGACCAGCCCCGGGAATTATTCAGTGCCGTCCAAAGCAACCGGGCGTCGTAAGCATGTTTGACCCACCCGAGGACGGAATGTTACGCGCTGGACCCCATGATACCCCACCTGCCACTGGCCTTTGGCGCCATGAACTACGTGGAGATCATCCGCGACGCGTCGTTCATCGAGCTCGCGGTGCTCCTCCTCCTGATGGGCGTCTCGGTCGCCTCCTGGGCCCTCATCGCCATGAAGGCCACCCAGCTGTCGCGTGCCCGCGCCCAGTCGCTTACCTTTCTTGACACGTTCTGGAAGGCGTCCCGGCTGGAGGCCATCTATCAGTCCGCCCAGAAGCTGGAGGGCTCGCCGCTGTCGAAGGTGTTCTGCGCGGGCTACGAGGAGCTGAGCAAGCTGGCGCAGACGGACAACAAGGAAGGCGCCGAGGCCGCGATGAGCGCCAAGCTGGGCGGCATCGAGAACGTGGAGCGCGCGCTCAACCGCGCGGCCACGGCGCAGATCACGGAGCTGGAGAACCGCGTGTCCTTCCTGGGCACGGTGGGCGCAGCGTCTCCGTTCGTGGGGCTGTTCGGCACGGTGATTGGCATCCTGGGCGCGTTCAACAACATCGCGGAGCAGGGCAACGCCACGCTGGCCACGGTGGCGGCGCCGGTGGGCAACGCGCTCTTCGCCACGGCGGCGGGGCTGTTCGCGGCCATCCCGGCGGTGGTCGCGTACAACTCGTTCGTCAGCCGCATCAAGGTGTTCGACACGGAGATGTCCAACTTCTCCGCGGACTTCCTCAACATCATCAAGCGGCACTTCTTCCGCTAGGGGACCCGTCACATGGGCATGGGCGGAGGCAAGGGCGGTGGTGGCCGCACCACGATGAGCGAGATCAACGTCACGCCCATGGTGGACGTGATGCTGGTGCTGCTCATCATCTTCATGGTGACGGCGCCCCTCATCCAGCAGGGCGTGAAGGTGAATCTCCCGGAGACCAAGGCGGCCCCGGTGGAGGCGACGGAGAAGAAGGTCGTCCTCTCCATCGACGCGGGGCGCAAGGTCTACATCGGGGATGCGGAAGTTCCGCTGGAGGAGCTGGAGACGAAGCTCGCCGCCAACGCCAAGGCGCAGGCGGACAAGGAAGTGTATCTCCACGCGGACCGCGACGTGCCGTACGGCGTGGTGGTGGAGGTGATGGCCGCGGCCCAGCGCGCGGGCATCGCCAACGTGGGGATGATCACGGAACCGGCCACGGGCTCCAAGGCGTCCAACTCCGGCAAGGCCGCCCCCGCCCCTTCCGGCGCCAAGGGCAAGCCCAAGGAGGCGAAGCGCTAGCCCATGAGTTCCGCGGTGACCCACAGCCTGCTGGTTTCACGGCCCACGCGGCTGTCGCGCTTCCTCGTCGTCTCCGTGGTCGGGCACGTGGCGGTGGTCGCCGCGGCGCTGCTGTACGCGGGCTTCTCGTCCGCGCCGAAGGTGAACCTGGACCAGAAGCCCATCAACGCGTCGCTGGTGCGGCTGGGCAAGCCGCGCGACCCCAAGCTCCTGCCGCGCAAGGAAGTGGCGCAGCCGCCGCCCAAGGAGGTCGTGGCGAAGCCCACGCCCAC
>NZ_RAWR01000369.1:0-5093 GCF_003986945.1 Corallococcus sp. AB018
CCCCAGGCCCGCCACCAGCGCGCCCACGGCCACGCACAGCACCAGCAGCATGCGGGTGACGCCCTCCAGGCGCTGTTGCAGCGGCGTCTGGGGCTCCTGAGCCGTGTGGACCAGGTGCGCGATGCGGCCCAGCTCCGTGGCCATGCCGGTGGCCGTCACCTCCACCACCGCCGTGCCCGCCGCCACGGAGGTCCCCATGAAGACGCGGTCCTTGCGCTCCGCCAGCGGGGTGGAGTCCGGCAGCGCGCCCACCTGCTTGTCCACCGGCGTGCTCTCCCCGGTGAGCGCCGCCTCCAGCGTGAGCAGCGCATGCGCCGAGAGCAGCCGCGCGTCCGCCGCCACCACGTCCCCCGCCTCCAGCACCAGCGCGTCCCCCGGCACCACCTGGGACGCTGGAATCACGGCGCTCACGCCATCGCGCAGCACCCGCGCGCTGGGAGCGGTGAGCGCGCGCAGGGCCAGCACGGCGCGGTCCGCGCGGTACTCCTTGAGGAAGCCCACCAGCGCGTTGAGCACCACGATGGTCGCGATGGCCACCGCGTCCGCGCCCTCGCCCAGGAGCGCCGCCACGCCGCACGCGCCCAGCAGCAGCCACACCATGCCGGAGCGGAACTGGCGGCCCAGGAAGAGCCACGCGGAGCGGGGCTGCTCGCGCGTCAGGGTGTTGGGTCCGTGCTGGCCCAGGCGCGCCTCGGCCTCCCGCTGCTCCAGGCCCCAGCGCGGCTCCGGAGCCACCGCCACCGCCACCGCCGCCGCGCCATTCGCCGCGCTCATCGCGACACCACCCGCCCGCCACGCTCGCCACGCCGCTCCACGCGGTGGCCACGCTCGGGGTCCAGCCAACCAGGGAGGCTCATCTCGGGTCGCTCCTGCGCCAGGGGATGCCCGCGACGGTTTGCGAAGCCCATGCCGCGAGGGTGGACGCGGGCCATACCCCCGGAGGCGCGCAGCTTTTGCGCCCGTGCGCCTCCAGGCTCCGCAACCCTTGCGCGGGCCGGGCCGGGGACGCCGGAGGGGCGGGACGGCACGCATCCTGAAGAGGCCTGGAAGCAACAGCGGGGCGCGCTCCCAGCGCGAACCCGCCCACCGGAAAGCCCCGGTGCGGCGCCTTCCCCCCGCCTGGAGTCCAGCCATGGCCATCATCTGCGCAACCGACCTCTCCGAGGGTTCCCGTCAGGCCGCGGAGGTGGCCGCGCGAATCGCCGCACGCCGGGGTCTGCCGCTCTGGCTCGTCCACCAGGTCCACCCGGATCAACTCCGCGTCGCCGCCGAGCCCGTGCGCGAAGGCCTGCGGGCGCTGCTGCGCGAGGAGCTCCGGCGGCTGGAGCCGCTGGGCGCGCGGGTGGAGTCCTCCCTGCTGGAGAGCGGCTCCTCGCGGGCCCTGGCCGTCTTCTGCGACGCGCACGAGGCGCGGCTGCTGGTGGTGGGGACGCCCCGCGAAGAGCCCGCCGCCCTGGGTTCGGGCGTCAGCCTGGAGCGCATCGCGAGCAACTGCGCCGTGCCGCTCCTGCGGGTCCGTGACGCCGCCCCCTTCGAGGCCTGGCTCACGGGTGCGCGGCCCCTGCGCGTGATGTTCGGGGTGGATCGCTCACGGGGCAGCGAGGCCGCCCGGCGCTGGCTGGCGGAGCTGGGCGCGGATGGCCCCATCGAGCTGCTGGCGGGGCATGTCTATTACGCCTTCGAGCAGTGCCGGCGCCTGGGACTGCCCACCCCCATGAACCTGGATGAGGTGGCGCCCCGCATCGAGGCCGTGCTCCACCGCGAGGTGGCGGCGCTGGCGGACACGGGCCTGGGCGTCGCGCCGCGCGTGCACCTGCGCATGGCCGTGGGACGCGCCGCGGACCACCTGGTGGACCTGGCCCGCGAGCAGGAAGTGGACCTGCTCGTGGTGGGCACGCACCCGCACAACGCCCTGGGCAACCTGGCCTCGGTGGCGCACCACGCCCTGCGGCTCGCGCCCATGTCGGCGGGCGTGGCGCCGGTGAGCCCCACTGCCTCCCGGGGCGAGGCGCCGCTGCCCCAGGTGCGGCGGCTGCTGGTGGCCACGGACCTGTCGCCGCTCGCGGACGAGGCCATCCCCTTCGCCTTCGCGCTGGCGCCCGCGGGCGCGGAGGTGCACCTGGTGACGGTGATTCCCGAGCGCGCCGGCGCGGAGCTCCACCGCGACCTGAAGCAGCGCCTGCTGGAGCGCGTGCCGAGGGGACTGGAGGTCCGGGAGGTCACCACGCGGCTGGAGGTCCTCCACGGCGAGGACGTGGCGCTCGCGCTCGTGCAGGCCGCGGAGCGGATGGACGCGGAGCTCCTCTGCCTGGGCTCGCGCGGCCACGGAGGCGTGAGGGAAGCCGTGCTCGGGTCGGTGGCGCGAAAGGTGCTCTCCCTGAGCCGCCGGCCCGTGCTCGTGCTGCGTCCCCCACTGCGCTGAAGCGCGTACGGGTTTCCGTCAGCGCGCGGCGGGAGCCCCGCCGCCCTGGCTGTAGCTGTCGCAGAGCGCCATGTACTCGTCGCTGTCCATGGCGAGCGCGGAGACCCGCAGCTTCTTCACGCGGGGCTTCGCCAGCGTGGTCTTGATCTGCACCATCTTCATGACGGGCAGGCCCATGTAGGACTGGTCGAGGTAGACGTTCTCCTCCATGTCCCCCCAGGCGATGAGCACGCCATCCGGGAAGCGGATGCCGTCCCGGCCGATGAGCAGCACGGGGCTGTCCAGCTTCCCCAGCCCCCGGACGCAGTTGAAGAGCATCCAGGCCGAGGCCAGGGTGATCAACGCGACGGCGATCCAGATGTTGCTCACCGGGAGCGCCCGCACGGTGAGCACGCCGAAGAGGCCCGTGGCAACGATCCAGATGACCACGCCCGCGATGAGCTTGCCCCGCGAGTAGTAGATGGCGCGCGGCTTTTCCGCCTGCTTCTTGGACTGGGGGGAGCGGTAGATTTCCATGTCGGGATGCCTGTGAGTGCGTCAGCCGGCCAGCCGGCCTGACAGATAGGCCAGCAGGACTGGCGCGTTGATGACCTTCGCTTCGTCGAACTTCCGGGCCTTGCCCTGGGCGACGATGACCAGGTCGCGGGACGCGTAGCCCTGGTCCACCTCGTCCTGGAGGCGGATGCTCTCGATGTCGTCCCAGCGCCAGAGCTTTCCCCGGTGGATGAGCCCCAGGTCGCCCAGGACGAGCGGTCCGAAGCGGACCGGCTTCCCCTCGGAGACCTGGTGGCTCACGCGCTCCAGGAGGCGCGACACGACCTGCTCCAGCACCGCCTCGTGCAGGACATCCGGGTCGCTCCACAGGAACAGCCGCAGCCGCAGCGTTCCACCCGTGTGGCGAAGGGTGACGCAGTCGTCCGCGTGCTGCTCGATGATCTCCCGCACGTCCCGCCAGCGGATCCGCGTGCCGTCAGCGCGCAGGCCCTCGTCGTCCACCGTCAGGGTGTGCGGTGCCATCAGCCACACGAAGAGGTCGCGGGCACGCCAGCCCAGGACCCAGATGCAGCAGGGGATGCCCAGGAGGAGCAGGTAGAAGCCAAACCCGCTCCGGAGCACGTCCTGCACCATCTGGTGCGGAAGCAGGGGCACGCCCAGGGGATCCAGGAGCGCCGCCGCCTCCACGTAGAGCAAAGCCAGGCCCGCCAGGAACCAATACACTGAGTGAGTTGGAAGGATCTTATGGTGCGAGTGCTTCAGTGCTGCCTCCAGACGGGCCTGGGCGACACGTCTATAAACAATCAATCCTGTCTCCGCGACGTGTTTCGCCCCTCGGGCGTACGTTCTCGCGGCCTGGGAAAAACACCCTCGCGGGCTGAAACAGAACTGTCTGACCTTGCCTGGAATCTCCTCTATCCAAATGCAGCACAGTCCCGGGGGTTCGCGACGGGTACAGTGGCCCGGGCGCAATCGCAGACACCGGCGGCTTCCACCCGCGCCCATCGTCCACCGCCGAGGCGCCGGACCGCGCCCGGATTCACAAGCGGCGCGGCGGGGCTAGAGTCGCGGTCCATGCACGTCCTGCAACGCGGTCAGGCCCCCCAGAAGCCCCTCCTGCTGCGCCCCCTGTTCGGCGGGGTGCAGCGCATCGGCATGCGGTCGGAGACCACCACCACGCTTCGCGACGCGGGCCGCAGCAAGCCCGGCCCCGTGATGCCGGGGGTGCAGATGGTGATGGCCGTGGAGGTCTTGCGCGTGCTCCCGGATGGCAGCGCGCGCTACCGCTTCACGCTGGAGGAGGTGGACCTGCTCGTCGCCGCGCGCACGCCCGTGCGCACCGTGGAGGCGGCCCGCGCGCAGCTGTCTCCCCTCCCCGGCCTGAAGGGCGAAGGCCAGGTGGCCCCCAACGGCCGCTCCAGCGGCTTCGAGTGGAAGCTGCCCGCGGACCTGCCCGCGCCCGTGCGCGGACAGATGCAGCAGATGGCGGGGATGCTCAAGGACCTGGGCACCTTCCTGCCCGCCGAACCCGTGGGCGTCGGGGCCCGCTGGGAAGAGCAGGGCGCGGGAAGCGGCGCCCTCACCGGCGCGAACACGCGCGTGGAGCTGCGCAGCCTGGACGGCCAATCCGTGGGCTTACGCCTCCAGATGGAGACTCCGTCCACGCCCCAGCCCGTCCCCGCCTCGCTCCGCCCGCCTCCGGGCGAAAAGGGCGAAACCACCATGCACACCGAGGCGAAGGGCCACGGCGGCTGCCTGCTCTCCCTGGACCGGCTGTGGCCCGTCCGCCTGGAGATGGACGTGGAGTCCCACGTCGCCGTCCGCGCCGGCACGCCGGACGCCCCCAAGCGCTTCGACGGCTTCACCACGTCCCGGCTCCAGGTCCGTGAGCTGTCCTTCACCCCGCCCCGCCTGCGCGCCACTCGCACAGTGTAGGCCAATGCATACCTGAAATTCCGGTCCGCCTGGGTCATCAGGCAACCCGTGGCGGGTTGATGCGATAATAGTGAAAAGGATTGCACCCGGTGGCGGGGGACGCCGCGGTTCCAGGGCGCCAGCATTGGACCCACCGAGGGCAGTGAAGTCTTCGGAGACAGACGATGGCGATCGACGGACCTCGTAACAACGGCCTCCCGCGCACGCTCCCGCAGCAGCCGCCGGCCCCCAAGCCTCCTCC
>NZ_RAWR01000036.1:0-54307 GCF_003986945.1 Corallococcus sp. AB018
CCACCCCTGCCCGCTTCTATCCCCCAGAAGCCCTGACATTGATGACACGGCGCATCTGTTGGGGTGACACACCGCGTCGGCTAAGCCCGCGACTTTTCTCCATAATTTGGAGAAATGGCCTGCCGCCAGACTGGTTGAATCCCCGTGGCGGCTGTGCTCATAAGGGCGCCGCTTTCCCCAGTGGCCCCCATCCGGGTGGGCCCTCAAGGAGCACGTTCCATCATGGCCAGCGAAGAGACTTTCATGCGCGCCCCGGCCCCTACGCCCAAGCGCACCATCTACACGGAGGCGATGGAGATCTTCAATTACGCGGCGGATCTCATCGGCCTGGACAAGCGGGTGCGTCTGGAGCTCGAAGAGCCCGACTACGAGCACATCTTCTACGTCACCGCGAAGCTCAAGGACCGGCTCGTGCCGCTGTCCGCCGAGGCGGCGAAGTCCTTCGCCGACCTGTCCGTCACCCAGGTGCGCAACCCCGAAGGCCTGGAGCGCCTGGCCAACGGCAACCTCATCCTGAACGGCCGCGCCCTGCTGGGCTCCGACGTCGCCATCCGCCACGGCCACCTGCGCCTGCCGGACGGTCTGGTGTACCAGCTGGTCCCCGGTGAGTCGCAGCGCTTCAAGGCCTACCGCGTCCAGCACAACCAGGCCCGTGGCCCCTACAAGGGCGGCCTGCGCTACCACCGCGAGGTGTCCCTGGATCTCTTCAAGGCGCTCGCCGCGGAGATGACCTGGAAGACCGCCATCGCGGAGGTCCCGTTCGGCGGCGGCAAGGGCGGCATCCAGCTGGATCCGCGCGAGTACGGCCGCGAGGAGATCGAGGCCATCACCCTGCGCTTCATGTACCGGCTCAAGAGCCTCATCGGGCCGAACATCGACATCCCGGCGCCGGACGTGGGCACCAACCCGGAGATCATGGCGCTGCTCTACCGCCAGTTCTCCGACGGTGAGCGCGAGCGCCACAACCTGCGCGGCATCGTCACCGGCAAGGACGTGCGCATCGGTGGTTCGGAAGGCCGCGGCAAGGCCACCGGCCAGGGCGTCGCGTTCTGCATCGAGGACTACTACGCCGACCGCGGCGAGAGCGTGAAGGGCAAGACCTTCGTCATCCAGGGCTTTGGCAACGTGGGCAGCCACGCCGCCATGATCCTGGGGAACATGGGCGCGCGCCTGCTCGCGGTGAACGACGCTGACGGCTCCATCTTCAACGGCGACGGCATCGACGTGAACGCGCTGGCCGCCTATGTGGCGGACCCCAAGAACCTCAAGCGCTCCGTCGTGGGCTTCCCCGGCGCCCAGCGCATCGAGAAGAAGGACCTCTGGGACGTGCAGGCGGACATCCTCGTCCCCGCCGCCCTCGGTGGCGAGATCACCGCGGACGTCGCGGAGCGCCTCAAGGTCAAGCTCATCGCGGAGGGCGCCAACGGCCCCACCACCCCGGAGGCCGACCGCGTCCTGCAGAAGCGCGGCATCGAGCTCATCCCGGACATCATCGCCAACGCCGGCGGCGTGACGGTGTCCTACTACGAGTGGATCCAGAACAAGCGCATGGAGCGCTGGAGCGAGGCGGAAGTCGATCAGCGCCTCGAGCGCGCCATGAAGCGCAACTACCGCATCATCCGGGACATCTCGCGCAACCAGCCGCGCAAGACGGAGATGCACGACAGCCGCCCGTACTGCATCGGGAAGGCCGTGGACAGCCGCTGCGCCGCCATGATCCTGGCGCTCAAGCGCATCGAGGCCCACTACCTGCTGGAAGGCTTCTCGCAGTAACCGGCCTCAAGCCAGCGCCCCGCGTTGCCCCCCGGGGCACGGTGTCTTCCCGCTTCAGCCGGGAAGGGCCGTGCCCCGTGGTGTTTCAGTGCATCACCCGCTCGCGGTCCACCAGGAGCAGCGGCGCGTCGTCCATGGTCTCGTAGGCCACGATGCGCAGCCCCACCCCGCGGCTGTTGCCGGGACGCCCGTCCTTGCGGCCAAAGGCCAGCGCCACCTGGTAGCGGACCTCGCACAGGCACGTCATCTCCGTGCCGTCCTCGCCCGCGAACGTCACCTTCAGCTTCTCGCCCAGCCCCAGCGAGTCGCGCACCTCGATGAACATGCCCCGCGCGCTGATGTTGCGGCCGATGCCCCGCATCATTCCGTCCTGGGTGGACAGGTACACGGTAAAAATCTTGTCGAAGCGAAGATTGGAGCGGCGTTCCTGGGGCTGCGTGATCATTCGGGGAGGGCTCCGAAACAGGTGGGGACAGGGGCAAACTACACGGTAGCCAGATGTAGGCAAATAATCACCTACATCCACCCTGGAGCACCCTGACTCACCATGACGCACCACGTCCCGTTTCACGGGAAAGCGCTGCCCCCGGCGTGGCGGGAGTGGCACCATCCCCGGGCTGTCCTTCCCCCCTTTTTCCGGAGTTTCCCGCCGTGAATCGCATCCTGGCCGCCGCCTTCGCCCTCCTTGTGCCCACGCTCGCCCTGGCCGACGTCGACTCGCGCTTCGCGAAGCTGCGTGACGAGTCCGAACCCCTGGGCGGGCTGGGGGCCTTCCTGGAGAAGTACGTGGGCGAGTGTGACGGGGCGCTCGTGGATCCGCAGTGCAAGCAGCAGGCGGAGGCCTTCCGCAAGAAGTACACGGGCAAGCGCCTGTACATGATCGTCACCGAGGACGACGCGGGCATGCTGTCCCCCGGTGACTTCAACCCCGGCACCAACGAGTTCACCATCAACATCACGCCCTTCTTCTCGGGCGGGAAGTACGGCCTGTGCCACGGCGCTCCGAAGAAGACGGACGCGCAGGGCAACCCGGTGATGAACTACCTCACGGTGAGCGGCACGGCGCCGGACATGTGGAACGGCGGCACCTTCAACCGCATGTTCACGGCGCGGGGCGTGCGCGCGCAGGTCGTCTTCACCCCGCAGTCGGTGTGGACGCTGCCCAAGAAGGGCGGCGGAAAGAACTACGGCGTCAACGCCCGCATCGAGGCCGTCCTCGTCACCGAGGGCCGCACCGGCAACCAGCTGGGGCTGTGGCTCAACGGCAAGGACGCGGGCGGCAAGTAGCGCGGCCGGCGTCGGAGCCTGATCAGCGGGCGATGGCGATGTACTGGAGCGCGTCGCCCCGCTGGACGCGCAGGAGGATGCTGGCCCCGGCGCTGCCCCGCTCCAGGGCGGCCTTCACGCCGGAGGCATCCTTCACGCGGCGGCGGTTCACCTCCATGACGACGTCGCCCGCGCGCAGTCCGGCCTGCTCCGCCGGGCTGCGCGGCACCACGCCGGACACGAGCGCGCCCAGGAAGGCCTCGTAGCCCAGGGGCGCTGCCACCTCCGGCGTCAAATCCCGCAGCACCAGCCCCAGGTCGTTCGCGCTGCTGCCGCCCCGGTTGGAGAGCCCCTCCGTGGCCTCCTGCGCGGGCCGGGCGACGAGCCGCACCGCCACCTCCTGGGTGCCCCCGTCACGAAGCAGCGTCAGCTTCGCCTCCGTGCCCGGGGCCAGCAGCGCCACCTTGCGCAGGAGCTGGAGGTAGCTGCCAATGGGCCGGCCGTTCACCGCCACCAGCCGATCCCCGGGGCGGATGTGCGCCTGGGCGGCGGGGCTGCCTCGGTAGACGTCCTTCACCACCGGCGCCGTGGCGGTGGGGTCCGCGCCGTCCTCGTTGATGACGACGCCCAGCCAGCCGCGCTCCAGCTTCCCGTTCTCCCGCAGGTTGGGCAGCAGGTCCTTCACCAGGTTGATGGGCACCGCGAAGCCGATGCCCTGCCCTTCGCTGATGATGGCGGTGTTCACGCCAATCACCTCGCCCTTCATGTTGAAGAGCGGGCCGCCGGAGTTGCCGGGATTGATCAGCGCGTCCGTCTGGATGAAGTCGTCGAACTGGCCTACGCCCAGCACGCGCTCCTTGGCCGAAATCATGCCGTGCGCCACCGAGTGGTCCAGGCCGAACGGGTTGCCGATGGCCACCACCCAGTCCCCCACCTCCAGCGCGTCGGAGTCGCCCAGGAACACGGCGGGCAGCGTCCCCAGCCCGGCGCCGTTCAGCCGCAGGAGCGCCACGTCCGTGGACGCGTCCCGGCCCACCACGTCCGCGGGGAACTCGCGGCCGTCCGCCAACCGCACGGACACCTGCTGCACCGGCACCTCGCGAGGGCCGTCCTTGCCCGGCGTGACGCCGGAGCCAGTGGGGTTCACCGCCGGGCCCTGCGCGTTGGCGACCACGTGGTTGTTGGTGACGACGAGCCCGTCGGGCGTCAGCACGAAGCCGGAGCCGGTGGAGCGCTTCACCGCGCCCACCACCGCGCCGGGCCCCACCGTGGTGATGTTCACCACGCCCGCCTCCACCGCGCGGATCAGCGGCGCCAGCGACGTGGGAGGCGTGAAGTGGGGCAGGCCCGCGTAGCCCGCGGGGCGCTCGCGCCACAGCGAGGACACGCCAGCGGTAGCCGGGGCGTCCACGGTCGCGGGCGAAGGGGAAGCGAAGTAGGCCAGATGCTCGCGCACCCGGGCCTGGAGCCAGGGCTTGAGCGGATCCTCGGCGGCGCCAGCCACCGGGGCGAGCGCCACCGCGAAAAGGACGCTGAACAGTCGGACGGACACGGGGTGGCAGCTTACACGGCGGGCCATGGCGTCAGGGCCCAACAGTCCGGTGGCCGCCACCCTTCCCGGCCCGCGACACCCGTGGGGTCGCGGGCCCTAGGAACTTCAGGCCTGGACTTTCAAGCCTGGGCTGGGGCCACGTACCGGGCCACCTTCACCCGGGCGGGGCGGATGATGCGGTCCTTCAGGCGGTAGCCCGCGCGGAACTCGGCGACCACCTTCTGGTCGTCCGCGGGGATGGGCGTCACTTCCATGTCCGCCGCCTCGGCGACGTTCGGATCATAGGGGCGCCCCACCACCTGGATGCGCTCGATGCCGGTGGCCTGGGCCTTGGACAGCAGGCTGTCGCGGATCATCCGCACGCCCTGCACCACGGGGGACGTGTCCTGCTGGCTGGAGTTGAGCACCAGGTCCAGCTCGTCAATGGCCTCCAGCAGCGTGTGGGCCACGTTGCCGCGCTCCACGTCCAGCATGCGCTCCCGCTCGCGGGTGATGCGCTGCTTGAACTCCTCGCGGTCCTTGGTGAGGTCCTGGAGCCCCCGGGCCAGCTCGTTCACCCGGCGGCGCGCCGCCTCCAGCTCCGCCTGGAGCCGCGCCACCTCGCCATCCTGGGCGGCCTCGGCCTGCGTGTCGGAGTCAGCCGCCTCCACCTGGGTGTCGGAGGGGGTCTGCGTCTCCGGGGTCTCGTCGCTGCGGGGATTGCCGTCCATTGTCGAACCTGCGCCAGGGGTTGGAAGAAACGAACCTCGATGAGCGGCGCGAACCTAACCGCGAGGACGGTCCTGTCAACGCGCCTAGTGGTTGGACGGGGCCGCTGGCGGCGCTTCCGCCATGAAGCCGTGATCCACCTGCCCGGTCACCTCGTCGATGATCTCCACCTGCGCGGCGCGAAGGGAGTAGTAGAGAAGCCACCGCTCGGCGGCCGTCAGAGTCCCCGCGGGCAGCGCCTCCTCTATCTCCTGCACCGTGAGCCGGCCGTCCTTCAGGCCCTTGGCGAACAACGCTTTCCGCGCGACGTAGCTCTTTCCAATCCGGTTCTCCACGGCGACGCCTCCTTGTCGTTGGAAAGTAATTTCGCCCACCGGTCACCGCAGGCTGGCGGTGGATCCGGTGGGCGAAGGGCTGCCCGGAGGGCAGGCAGGCTTGCTCTATGAGTCGAGCTTGCCCTCGGCGTGCTGCGTGGGCGGCACCGGCGGCTCGGACTCCGTGCCCCCCACGGGGTGCGCGGAGATGACCGAGCGCGCTTCCGGGTGGAGCAGGCCGCGCTGCGCCTGCACCTTGGGCCCCAGGATGAGGATCATCGCCTCCTCCTCGATGACCTCCGTCGCCAGGAGCCGCGCCGCCAGCGCCTCCACCTTCTCGCGGTTCGTGTTGAGCACGTCCCGGGCGCGGTCCAACGCCTCGGAGACCATCTTGCGGACCTCCTCGTCGATCATCCGCGCCGTCTGCTCGGAGTAGCTGCGCGACTCCGGCAGGCCCGCGGACCGCAAGAAGCCCGGCCCCTGCTCACCGCTCAGCGCCACCGGACCCAGCGTGCTCATGCCGTAGTCGCGGACCATCATCTTGGCGATCTCCGTCGCCTGCTTGATGTCGTTGGATGCGCCGGTGGACACCTCGCCGATGAAGATCTCCTCCGCCGCGCGGCCGCCCATCATGCCCGCCATCTTGTCGCGCAGTTCGTCCAGCGACATGAGGTAGCGGTCCTCCAGCGGCAGCGACATGGTGTAGCCCAGCGCCGCCAGGCCGCGCGGGATGATGGACACCTTGGTCACCCGCTCGGCGTAGGGCAGCATCCAGCCCACCACCGCGTGGCCCGCCTCGTGGTGCGCGACAATTTCCTTCTCGCGCTCGTTCATGCGGCGGTTCTTCTTCTCCAGGCCCGCCACCACGCGCTCGATGGCCTCCTCGAAGTCCGCCCGCATCACCGCGTCGCGGTTCTTGCGCGCGGCGAGCAGCGCCGCCTCGTTCACCACGTTGGCCAGGTCCGCGCCGGCGAAGCCCGGCGTGCGCGAGGCAATCACCTTGAGGTCCACGTCCGTGGCCAGCTTCACGCCCTTGGCGTGGATCTCCAGCACCCGCTCGCGACCGCGCTTGTCCGGGCGATCCACCAGCACCTGCCGGTCGAAGCGGCCCGGGCGCATCAGCGCGCTGTCCAGGATCTCCGGACGGTTCGTCGCCGCCAGGATGATGAGGCCCGCGCGGCTGTCGAAGCCGTCCATCTCCGCGAGCAGCTGGTTGAGCGTCTGCTCGCGCTCGTCATGGCCGCCGGCCACGCCCGAGTTGCGGCTCTTGCCGATGGCGTCCAGCTCGTCGATGAAGATGATGCACGGCGCCTTCGCGGTGGCCTGGGCGAAGAGGTCCCGGACGCGGGCCGCGCCCACGCCGACGAACATCTCCACGAACTCCGAACCGGAGAGGTTGAAGAAGGGCACGCCCGCCTCACCCGCCACGGCCCGTGCGAGCAGCGTCTTGCCCGTGCCAGGAGGGCCCACGAGCAGCACGCCCTTGGGGATGCGGCCACCCAGGCGGCGGAACTTCTCCGGCGTCTTGAGGAACTCGACGATTTCGCTGAGCTCCTCCACGGCCTCGTCCACGCCGGCCACGTCCTTGAAGCCCACGCCGGTGTCGGACTCCGCCTGCACCTTCGCGCGCGTCTTGCCAAAGGACATGACGCTCTGCGGGCCCTGGCCCATGCCGCCGGACATCCGGCGCATCATGAAGCTCCAGAAGAGGATGAGCAGGCCCATCGGGATGAGCCAGATCCACAGCACCTCGCTGAAGCTGGACTGCGGCACGGCCTCGAACTGGATGCCCTTCTGCTCAAGCAGGGGCACCAGGCCCTCGTCACCGGGGACGCGGTAGGCCATCCACGGCAGGGCGCTGGGCTCGCTGCGCAGCGTGCCGCGCTCACCCGGAGGAGGCTGGGCGTTGTCCTTGAGGAAGCCCTTCACCCACTCGTTTGAAATCTGCACGCGGCTGAACTGATTGTTCTCCACCGCGTCGCGAAGTTGGCTGTACGACACCCGGCGCACGCCCGCGTCCTGAAACACGTTCCGGAACAGCAGGAACCCCAGCACGAGCAGGAGGATGTAGCCCAGTGGTGAGCCGAACTTGAACCCACCTTTCGTGGGTGTTGGCTTGTCGCTCTTCTTTCCGCGCGGGCCCATCCCCGGCGGCAGGTCCTGTGGCTTCATCGTCGGCACGCTCGCCCTCCCCCTCCCCCGTACACACAGACACCATGTCGTGTGACGGTTCCCTTAGCCGGCCAAAGATGGTCACCCCCGCCAAGCCGTCAACCGCAGGGCGTGACAGGACGATGACGAACGCGGGCCCGACTGTCCGATCAGCGGCAGTCGACGCGGACCAGGGGCTCCCCTGCGAACTCACTGCCCAACAGGTAGCCGCGGCCGTCCTGGAGGAACGTCACGGCCTCTGACTGGGCCTGGCTGGCGCCCGGCACCTCCACCACCTGCGCCTGGACGAAGTCCTCCAGCCGCTTCGCGTCCGGGCGGCGCAGTTCCCACACGCGGGTGTACGTGCGCACCAGCAGGCGCTCGCCGGAGGGGTGCAAGGCGGCGGCGGTGGACAGGCGGTCCACGTCATCCGGCACGCGCAGGGTGCCCAGCTTGCGCGCCTTGCCCGTGGCGCCGGGCTTCAGGCCCTCCACTGCGTACAGGTCGCCCAGGGACGCACGCGTCTTGGTGAGGATCCCCACCTGGCCGGAGCGGCTGTCGACAATCAGGGACTCGGCGTCATGGGCGCCGTCCTCGTAGGTGAAGGGCAGCGCCTCCACCGGGAGCGTGGCGTTGGCGACGGACGTGGGCTCGGGCAACCGGAACAGGCGCACCTCCTTGCGCCGCTCGAAGTTGTCGCCGGTGTCCGCCAGGAAGATGCAGGAGTCCTTGCCGCCGGGCGCGCACGGGCCCACGGCGACGTCCTCGATGTCGCGGGGGTCCGCGCCGGTGAGGCTCAGCGTGGCCTTCACCGCGCCCGTCTCGTCCAGGGCGAACAGCTCGAAGGCATTGTTGGAGTCGTTGTGTCCCCAGAAGATGCCCGGGTGGCGCTGGCTGGCGGCCAGGCCGGACAGCTCCGGGACCTCGCGGGGCACCGCGCCCGTCTGGCGGCCATCCGTGTAGAGCAGACAGCCCTCGAGCCCCGTGGCGGGCACCTGCGGCATGCCGGCGTCCGGCGCGTTGGAGGCCGTGGGCGCGGGACGGGAGCTGGAGCAGGCGGCGGACAGCAGGAGGCCCGCGGCGGCGACAAGACGCGTGGTGGCGCGCACGGTCAGTGGTCCAGGTCCAGCAGCCGGGCCAGGGTCTTCGCGTCCGCGTCGGGGAAGCGGTACTGGCCCATCTCCTCCAGCGCCACCCAGCGGTGGTCATGCACGCGCAGGTGGTGGATCTCCGCGTCCGGGTAGCTCAGGCGGCAGCGGAACACGCGGAAGTCGATGTCGTAGGTCGGGTACTCGTGGCGGGTGTGCATGACCTGCTCGAGCACCTGGATCTGGACCCCCATCTCCTCGAGCAGCTCGCGGGCGAGCGCCACCGTGTCCTGCTCCCCCTCCTCCACCCTGCCGCCCGGGAACTCCCACAGGAGGGGCAGCGACGCGGTGGGAGGACGCTGGGTGATGAGGTAGCGACCCATCTCGTTCTGGAGCATCGCGCCGACGACTCGCACGTGACGACGGGTCATTCACTTCTCCTCGATTGGGGTCCCCAAGATGGAAGACAGGGTGCGGCGGCGTAACACAGCCCCTGTCCGGCGCCAATGCGCAAGGCCCCTCCTGGGCAGCAGCGTGCGCACGGCCGGGACGCGCGGCCACCCCACCCGGCCCCGTCCTCCGGGGCGGGCCAGGGTCGCGGAGACAGCGCTCCGGAAGGCCTGGCGGGGGGCATGGCACCGCCTGGAGCCTGGGGGAAACGGGCTGTTGGGGACTTCACGTCCCGGGGAGGCGCCCCCCGGCCGGGCCACCGTCCACGAGGGGGGCGTGTGGGATTCAAGTGACGTGCGGGCCAGATGGCGCCATGCTCGGGGGATGACACAGAGTCGGAGAGAGCGGGCCGAAGCGCTTGGCGCCGCGCTGAAGGCAGCGCGGCAGCAGGCGGGGCTCTCCATGGAGGAAGTCGCGGAGCATCTGGAACTGGGCGTGGAAGTCCTGGCCCGCGTCGAGCGAGGGGTGATGGTCCCCACCATCCCCACGCTGAGCCGGCTGTGCGCCCTGATGAAGCTGGACCCGGACAGTCTGCCGGACCTCCCGGAGCTGAGTGATTGACGCGTCTGGCGGGCCCCTCTCCGGCCCGCCGGCGCGTCGCCCGTCTCGTCAGCCCAGCCGCCCCACGAGGTGCGGCTTCCCCTCCTCCGACAGCACCCGGAACGCCACGCCCGCGGACTCGCGAGCCGTCTGGAACGTCACCCGGGACGGAAGGAAGAGGGGCTTCTTGAAGTCGCAATCCAACTGGAGCGAGTCCGCTTGGGCCGCCTCGCCCGACTCCGCCACGCAGCGCGCGAGCGTCCACATGCCGTGCGCGATGGCGCGAGAGAAGCCGAAGGGCTTCGCGGTGACGGCGGTGAGGTGGATGGGATTGAAGTCGCCGGAGGCCCGCGCGTAGCGGCGTCCGGTGTCCGCGGGGATGCTCCAGGACGCGGGGCGGCTGGACGCGAAGCGCGTGTCTTCCGGCGGAGGTGCCTTGCGCGCGCTGTCCTTGTCCTTCCGCCCGGCGTGGCGGCGCAGCATGGTGCTGACGGCCTGCCAGAGCAGCTCGCCGCTCTCCTGGGCTTCGACGCGCGTCTCGATGTCGAACTCCTGGCCCGCGGGCACCTCGCGCTGACCGTCGAAGCGGCAGGCCACGGTGAGCGCGGCGGTGTCCGGCAGGCGGCGGTGCTGCTGGATGCGGTTGCGCACGTGCACGATGCCCATCGCGGAGTACGGGAAGTCGGGCAGGCTCAGCAGCTGGAGGTGCAGCGGCGTGGCCATGACCTGCGGATACGTGAGCGGCAGGAAGCCATCGGCGTCGAAGCCGCACGCGGTCCGGTAGCGCTCCAGCAGCACGGGCGACGCGCGGCAGCCATGCGCCCGCAGCGTCAGGGCTGGCAGCGTGGTGCTGCCCCGGGACTTCCCGAAGGGATTGGCCGCGCGCAGGAGCGTGGCGGGCATCGCCGGGAGCGAGTGCAGGTCGAGGATGGGAGCGGACATGCGGAGGATTCTCCGACACCCGCCCCCGCCGCGCGCGGGATTTGTGAGCCCGGCTCGCGTCAGCTCTTGAGCCCGTGCCGGCGCAGGAGCCGGTACAGGTAGACGCGGTCCATGTCCGCGGCGGCGGCGGCCTGGGACACCTTGCCTCCGTGCAGCTTGAGGAGCGCTTCGACGTAGTCGTGCTCGAAGGTCTCCAGCGCCCGGCGCCGGGACTCCGCGTACGTCAACGAGGCGTCCACCGCGCGAGGGACGGCGGGGGCCAGGGCATTCATGGCATCCGGCGTCGTAGGCGGCAGCGCGCTCTGGAAGACGAGACAGCGCTCCAGGTGATTGCGCAATTCACGCACGTTTCCCGGCCAGGCGGCGCGCTGGAGCCACGTGAGGAAGTCCGGCGTGGTGAACTGCGCGAGCTGTTCGGGCGTGGCGCCCAGCCCCGCGAGGATGCGCTCGACGATGAGAGGGATGTCCTCCGTGCGCTCGCGCAGCGACGGGAGCGGGATACCCACCACCGCGAGGCGGAAGAACAGGTCCGCGCGGAAGCGGCCCGCCTGGACCTCCGCGCGCAGGTCTCGGTGCGTGGCCGCGATGACCCGCACGTTGACCGCCTGGTGCGTGTTGGAGCCCAGCCGGCGGATCTCCCGGTTCTCCAGCACGCGCAGCAGCTTGGGCTGGAGCTCGGCGGGCAGCTCGCCAATCTCGTCCAGGAAGATGGTGCCTCCGTCGGCCTCCTCGAAGGCGCCCACGCGGCGCTGGATGGCGCCGGTGAAGGCCCCCTTCTCGTGGCCGAACAGCTCGCTCTCCAGGAGGTTGGCCGGGAGCGCACCGCAGTCCACGACGAGGAACGGCGCGTTCGCTCGAGCCCCGGCGCGGTGGATGGCGAGCGCCGCGCGGCTCTTGCCCGTGCCCGTCTCCCCCTCCAGCAGCACCGTGGCGTTGCACGCCGCCGCGCAAGCCATGCGCTGGAAGCTGGCCCTCGCCGCGGCGGACGTGGCCACCAGCTCGCCGAAGGTCGCCTGCTCTGGCGGGGGCGAAGGACGGGGCTCTTGCGCCGGTTCCGGGAACGCCGCCGCGGGCTCCGGAGCCACCTGCATCCGGAGCGCCCGCTGGGCCTCATCGCGGTTCAACGGCTCGGGCGCCACCGTCTCGTCCCGCGCTTCGTGACGCGCGGGCAGGTATCCCCCCGTGGATCCGCTCCGCACCCGGGCCCGCGACTGGCGCCACCGGACCCCGTCCACGTAGGTCCCTGGGCGTTCATCCGGGGCCCGCGCGCGCGCCCCCTTCTGCTCCGACTTCATCTCGCAGTGGAAACGCGGCACGGCGGACTCCTCGCTCGGCAGGTTCATTGAGGAAACGGTTCCCCCCGGGACCGGTGACGGATGGTGGACCGCGCTCAGTAGGCGCGGAGGATCTTCAGGCGCCAGCCCTGCGGCCAGAGCTCGTCGTAGGAGCCCCGGTAGCCGCTGTAGTCGGACGCATACAGCTGGAGCTCGCCCGCGGTGCCAGGCCGCCACACCGCCGTGTAGAGCGTCTGCCCGTTCACCACGTACGGCTCCAGCAGCTTCAGGCGCCAGCCCTGCGGCCACAGCGAGTCATACGTCGCGCGGTAGGACGCGTACGTGACGCCGTACACCTGCACCTCGCCCTCGGTGCTGGGGCGCCACACGGCCGTGTAGTACGTCTGGCCGTTCACCACGTACGGCTGCAACAGCTTCAGACGCCAGCCCTGCGGCCACAGCGAGTCGTACGTCGAGCGGTACGACGCGTACGTGGCGCCGTAGACCTGGATCTCCCCTTCCGTGCTCGGGCGCCAGACGGCCGTGTAATACGTCTGCCCGCTCACGACGTACGGCTGGAGGATCTTCAGGCGCCAGCCCTGCGGCCACAGCTCGTCGTACTTCGCCCGGAAGGCGGTGTACGTGGCGCCGTAGAGCTGGAACTCCCCTTCCGTGCTCGGGCGCCAGACGGCGTTGTAGAGCACCTGCGTCCCCACCACGTACGGCTGCAGCGTGTGCAGGCGCCAGCCCTGCGACCAGAGCTGATCATACTTCTCGCGATAGTCCGCGTAGGTGCGGGCGTAGGCCTGGATCTCCGACTGCGTGCTCGGCTCCCACACCGCCGTGAAGGTGCCCGGGAGGTTGGGAACGCCCACGTCCGTGTACTGGGTGATGCGGCACGCGTTCGTGTTGGGCAGCGGCACCTCGTTGCGGCGCAGCGCGCAGGCGCGGATGGCGGCGGCGGCCGCCGCGTTGTCCGCGCTGTAGTAGGTGGATCCCGGCGTCATCCAGATGGGCGACGCGGGCGAATGCGGGTTCTTCGCCACCTCCGACGTCGCGGTGGCGCGGATGCCCAGGTCCAGCGCCACGCCGTCGTCGTAGCCCAGCTGGTTGTTCGTGCCCATGCGGTGGCAGCCCAGGCACACGTTGCCGGCGACCTCCACCTTGTAGGCCTTCCACGTCGCGAAGTCGGCGCCGATGAAGCGGTAGGGCTGGTCGCGGTTGAAGCCGTAGTCGCCCGCGCCCGGCAGCTTGTTCGCGCCCGTCACCTGCGTCAGGTACGGCGAGCGGACCAGCGCCCCGTTGTCATGGCAGCGCACGCAGCGGATGGACGCCGTGTCCGCGGGCGTCTTCCAGCTCCACGCGCCGGTGCCCTTGGAGGGCGCCTTCACGTCCGCGCCGTAGAGCGTGCCCAGCGCCTGGTAGAAGCAGGTGGCGCCGTTCTTCTTGTTCGTCTGGATGACGGCGATGTCGCCGTAGTAGTTCGCCGCGTTCCCCTGCTTGCGGCAGTGCGCGACGATGGACACGTCCGCCGTGTCCTTCAGCACCTGGAAGCGGCTGCCGGGATCGCACTGCTGGTTGAGCCGGTTGGGCCGGTCACACTTGCCGTTGACGTGGTTCGTCGTGGGCACGATCGTGCCCAGCTCGCAGTTGAAGTCCGGCACCGTGGCGCCGATGGCCGCGTCGCACTTGGCCGCGTATTGCTCCAGCGTGTCCGACAGTGCCGACGCCTGCTGCGCGAGGACTGGCTCGTCGGAGGACGACACGAGCCGGTGCTCGGCGTTCACTCCAGTGCCTTCACCACACGCACCCAGTCCGACCGTGGCGGCCAGACCCAACAGTGCCCACGCCGCGCGCAACGAAGTCTTCATGACGAATGCCTCTCGTTCCCCTGGAGACACGGCGACGACGCGCGCGTGGAGGCATGCCATCCCGTCAGCCGACGGACGGACTTGTTTGCCCGGGACCCCTCCCAGGCATGTTCCAGCACCCCTCATGGGCCATTACGCCGGGGCTTCTGGATATTCCCGGACAATTCCCCGGGGCTTTTCCGGGGGTTCAGCGCACGGTGAGGTCGACCACGAAGCCAGCGGCGGCGTCTCCCTCGCGGGAGGCGTCGATGACGTCGGGGCGCTCGTCGCCCACCCACAGGCCCAGCACGTCGTACACCAGCCACTGCGCCAGGGACCGCGAGGCCCCCTGCGCGGCCTCGCGCGGCACGCCGGACAAGGCGCCCTGCGCCTCCATCGAGGCCCGGGCCAGCCGGGCCGGCATCACCCACAGCTCCGGACGCACGAAGGCGGGCACCAGGAAGAGGCAGAACGCGGCCTCCGTGCGCGCGAGCAGCGCATCCAGACGATCACGGCCCAGGCGGAACGTGGGCAGCCACTGCCCCTCTCCACGCTGCTCCAGCTTCGCCACCGGCACGCGGACGACCCGGCGCGTGCGCACGAAGCCCTCGCGCTCCACGGACACGATGAAGGCGATCTCGGACGCGGCCTCCGGTGGAGGCTCCGGGTGGCGGTGCACCGTCATGGACAGCGACAGCGGCGACGCCACCAGCGAACCCAGCGCGGCTTGCACATGCGCCAGCTCCGAGCGCAGCCCTTCGAGCAGGCCTGTGATCAGCTCCGGCGTCTCCTCGCGGAAGCGCTGGAGATGGCGCTGGGCGGCTTCCGCCTCCACGCGTCCCACCGCGCCCACCAGCAGGTCCTCCAGGTCGCGGTCGCGAAGCCAGGTGCGTCCGCCTACGGGCACCGCGCGCGTCACGTGCAGGTGGCGCAGGGAGGCCGTCAGCGTCGCGGGCTCGGAGGGCTCGGAGGGAGGTGCGTGCTTGTCCTGCCCTGCTCCGGCCTGGAGGTAGGACTGGAGCGAGCGGGCGCGGAAGCGGGCGCGGGGAGACGGATGCTCCAACATCTTGCGCACCAGCCGCCGATCCGTGGCGTTGCGGACGAGCGACAGCGTGGCCAGCTCCGCCTCCGACGAGGCTTCATCGGGTGCGCACCACAGGAGGAACTCGATGGCCGCCTTGCGCAGCACGGGCTTCCTGCCCATGCGCCAGGTCACCTCCTTGCGCCACGCGACCAATCCATCCAGACCGGGCCGCGCGGGCGTGCGGAAGCGCGGCCACATCTCCGCGCACTCCTCCGCCAGCCACACCAGGTGCGTGAAGCCGGGCAGCGACTCCAGCTTCGCGCGAGCGCGGGTGCGCCGCTCGAACGCCTCCGGCACGCCGCGCCGCACGGAGGCGCGGAACAGGCGCTCCTCCAGCCACAGGAGCGTGAGCGCCAGCGCGGGCTCGGCCTTGCGCATCGTGCCCTGACAGTGGTCGAGCACGAAGCGCGCGTGGCCCAGGTCCGCGGCGGTCTCGAAGTCGCTCTGCACGAGCGCGCCCAATGCACCGCGCAGCCCGTCCACCGGAGGCGCGTCGAAGAGCGTGAGCAGGTCGCAGAGGTTCTCCACCACCGCGGGTGGTCCGCCCACCTCCACGGTGCGCGCCAGCAGGAGCCCCGCGCGCGAACACCAGTCCGGCTCCTTGCGCCCGTTGGGGTAGCACGCGAGGAAGCCGCGCATGCCGCTGCGGCCGTCCGGGGACGTGGCCAGCGCGAAGAGGCGCTCGCCCAGCACCTCACTCGCTTCGCGCCACGGAATGCGCGCGGCGCGCGTGCGGATGAAGTCGGTGAGCTTGTCGCGGCCACCGTCGCGGGTGTCGGGGAGAAGCGAACGCAGCTGCTCCAGCAGGTCCACGGACTTCGCGCCCGTGCCCATGACGTACTTGAGGTCCACCTCCACCGCGTCCTGGAAGCGCAGCGCGCGGCCGTCGTAGGTGCAGGGCACGTCGCGCACCAGCTTCGACAGCGCTTCCGGGTGGCGCTTGAGGTAGCGCGTGAGCACGGTGGAGACCGTGACGGTGCTCTCCTTCTGGATGCGCTCGGCGCTCTCCGTGTCGCCCGCCTCGCGAAGCGCCGTCACCGCGGCGTCCCGCCTCGCGAGCACCTGCTTCAACAGCCCCAGGCGCGGCACTTCGTAGGGCCAGAGCAGCTCACTGAGGGTGGACAGGAGGAAGAGGAGCTCGGCCGGGGTGCGCTCGCCCGGGGACAGCCGCTCCCACGCGGCGGCCTGGGCGCGCGTGCGCTCCTCCAGCGAAGCACCACGCACCCAGCGGGCGAAGTCCTCGCGCCACTCCGCGCTCGACGCCACGGCCTCTTGCGGCGCCGTCGCGGCGACTCGCGCATGGAGGGCCTGGAGCGGCTCCGGCCAGAGGGAGGCTTCCACCAACGGCATGAGGCTCACCCGGACCTCTGGGTGCTGGCGGGGACCAGGGCCGAGGGCTCAAGACTGGGGGCCACGGTGATGATCACGGACTTCGACGTGGGCGTGCGGCTCTTGTCCGCGAAGCTGGCCACCGGCACCAGCACGTTCGCTTCCGGGAAGTAGGTGGCCGCGCACTGACGCGGGATGTTGTACGGCACCACCAGGAACTCGCGCGCCACCCGCGTCTCTCCCTGGAAGTGGCTGGTGAGGTCCACCTTCTGCCCCGCCGTCAGCCCGCGCGCCTTCACGTCCTCCGGGTGCAGGAACACCACGCGCCGCCCCTGGTGGATGCCCCGGTAGCGGTCATCCAATCCGTACACGGTGGTGTTGTACTGATCATGCGAGCGCAGCGTCATCATCATGAGCTGCCCGGGCTCCAGCCGGTGACGCGGCATCGGGTGCACCGTGAAGTGCGCCTTGCCGTCCTTCGTCGTGAAGCGTCCCTCGCGAGGCCCGTTGGGCAGCGCGAACCCGCCGGGCTGGTGCACGCGGCGGTTGAAGTCGTCGAACCCCGGGATGCACCGTTGGATCAGCTCGCGCACCCGGTCGTAGTCCTCCACCAGGGACATCCACGACACCTTCGAGCGCGCCCCCAGCACCGCTTGAGCCAGCCGGGCCACGATGACGGGCTCGCTGAGCAGGTGCTCGGACGCGGGGGCCACGGCGCCGCGCGACGCGTGCACCATCCCCATCGAGTCCTCCACCGTCACGAACTGCCGCCCCGAGGCCTGCACGTCGTGCTCGGTCCTTCCCAGGCACGGGAGGATGAGCGCGCGCTGCCCATGCACCAGGTGCGCGCGGTTGAGCTTCGTGGACACGTGCACCGTGAGCCGCGCACGACGGAGCGCCCGCGCGGTGAACTCCGTGTCCGGAGTCGCGGACAGGAAGTTGCCGCCCATGGCGAAGAACACCTTCACGCGCCCGTCGTGCAGCGCCTGGATCGTCCCCACCGTGTCCAGGCCGGTGTGGCGCGGCGGCGCGAAGCCGAACTCCTTCGACAGCGCGTCCATGAACTCCGGCCTGGCGTGCTCCCAGATGCCCATGGTGCGGTCGCCCTGCACGTTGCTGTGACCGCGCACCGGGCACACGCCCGCGCCCTGCTTGCCGATGCTGCCGCGCAGGAGCGTGAGGTTCACGATCTCCTGCACGTTGCCCACCGCGTTCTTGTGCTGGGTGAGCCCCATGGCCCAGCAGAAGATGGTGCGCTCCGAGCGCGCCAGGATGTCCGCAGCCTCTTCAATCTGCTCGCGCGGCACCCCACTCTGCTCCACCACGTCGTCCCAGGACACCGTGGCCAGGTGGGCCACGTACGCGTCGAAGCCCGTCGTCTTGCCCTCGACGAAGGCCCGGTCCACCACCGTGCCCGGCGCCTTCGCCTCCCGGTCCAGCAGCGCCTTGCCCAGCCCCTGCAAGAGCGCCACGTCGCCGTTGATGCGCACCTGGAGGAGCAGCTTGTTCAGCGCCGTGCCCGGGCCGAACAGGTGCAGCACCTCCTGCGGGTGCTTGAAGCGGTTGAGCCCCGTCTCCGGCAGCGGGTTGACGCTGACGATTTCACAGCCCCGGCGCGCGGCGGCCTGCAACGCCGTCAGCATGCGCGGGTGGTTGGTGCCCGGGTTCTGCCCGATGACGAAGATGGCCTGCGCGTGGTCGAAGTCCTCCAGCGTCACCGACCCCTTGCCAATGCCAATCGTCTCCGACAGCCCCGTGCCACTGGACTCGTGGCACATGTTCGAGCAGTCCGGCAGGTTGTTGGTGCCGAACTGCCGCACGAACAACTGGTAGAGGAACGCGGCCTCGTTGCTCGTACGACCGGACGTGTAGAAGGCCGCCTCGTCCGGCGAACCCAGCGCGTTCAGCTCCTCCGCCACCAGCGCGAAGGCCTCATCCCAGGAGAGGGGCTCGTAGTGCGCCGCGCCCTCGCGCAGCACCATGGGGTGAGTGAGCCGGCCCGCCTTGCCCAGCCACAGGTCGGACTGCTCCGCGAGCCGCGCCACGCTCCACTCGCGGAAGAACTCCGGCGTCACGCGCTCCTGCGTGCCCTCCTCCGCCAGCGCCTTCGCGCCGTTCTCGCAGTACTCCTGCACGGACCGATGGGAGGGATCCGGCCACGCGCACCCCGGACAGTCGAAGCCGTCCTGCTGGTTCACCTTCCAGATGAGCTTGCCGCCGCGCCACGGGCCCGCCTCGCCCAGCACGTGCCTGAACGCGCTCAGCACCGCCGGCACGCCGCCCGCCACCGTCTTCACCGGCCCCACGTCCGGAGCCCGGTTCTCCAACGGAGGCTGGGCCGCCGGCACCGCCAACGCGTTCCCCTTCCCGTCCTGTCCCTGATCCATGTCCCACCTCTGCGCGGCGCGACTCTACCGCGCCCGCGCCTTCCCGGCAGGCCCGGGGTCTGACACACCTCTCCCGGTATCAGTCACAAACTTGTTTTCCAAGCTTCACGGGGCTCATGCAGGATGGCGCGCACGCGGAGTGTCCCTTCCGGAGCGCCCGCGTCCCCCCGCAGTCCTGGAGAGCCATCCATGAACGCCATCCGTCCCTTCGCCGCCGCCGCGCTGCTCCTGTCCGCCCCCGCCCTGGCCGGTCACAGCATCTGGTCCACCCACGGCCTGTACATCGGCGACAACGGGGCCACCTACCCGGCCACGAGCGCCAACCTGACCGTCAGCTGGAACGAGAGCACCTTCGCCGCCTACGCCAGCTTCCACGGCACCGCCAACGGCAACACCTACGACTTCGACCTGGTGGGCTCGTCCGTCACGTCCGTCACCGCGTCCAACATCACCGGCCTGTGGAACATCCAGCGCAACGGCGTGGTCATCTGCGCGGGTTGCACCGGCAGCGCCTACGGCCTGAACGCGGCGGTGGGCACCGGCATCAAGTTCTACGACAGCACCTACCGGTACCACTTCAGCGCCACCGTCGACGCGCGCCAGGACTACTGACGCACGGCGTCCAGCGTGTCCTGGAGCAACGCTGGCCCTGCACGCAAGCCCCCCGCGGCCCCGGGGGTTCGGTTAGGGTGCGGCGCCCCCTTTCCAGGAGTCTTCCGCATGTCCCGCATCATCCGCGCCTCTCGCGGCACCACCCTCTCCTGCAAGGGCTGGGTGCAGGAGGCCGCGCTCCGGATGCTGATGAACAACCTCGACCCGGACGTGGCCGAGCAGCCCGGAGACCTGGTCGTCTACGGCGGCACCGGCAAGGCCGCGCGGGACTGGCCCTCCTTCGACCGCATCGTCGCGAGCCTCCAGAGCCTCACCGACGACGAGACGCTGCTCGTGCAGTCCGGCAAGCCCGTGGGCATCCTGCGCACGCACCCGGACGCGCCGCGCGTGCTCATCGCCAACTCCAACCTCGTGGGCCACTGGGCCAACTGGGAGCACTTCCACGAGCTGGAGAAGAAGGGCCTGATGATGTACGGCCAGATGACGGCCGGCTCGTGGATCTACATCGGCACGCAGGGCATCCTGCAGGGCACCTACGAGACCTTCGCCGCCGCGGGCCGCTTCCACTTCGGCAGCGAGGACCTGGCCGGCCGCCTCATCCTCTCCGGTGGCCTGGGCGGCATGGGCGGCGCGCAGCCCCTGGCCGCGACCATGAACAACGCCGTGTTCCTGGGCGTGGAAATCGATCCGCACCGCGCCCAGCGCCGCGTGGAGACGCGCTACCTGGACGTCGTGGCCAAGGACCTGGATGAGGCGCTGGCCCTGGCGAAGGACGCGCAGCAGAAGCGCGTGGGCCGCTCCATCGGCATCATCGGCAACGCGGCGTCGGTGTTCCGGGAGCTGTACAAGCGCGGCATCAAGCCGGACCTCGTGACGGATCAGACGAGCGCGCATGATCCGCTCAACGGCTACATCCCCACGGACCTGTCGCTGGAGGCCGCCGCGGAGCTGCGCAAGCGCGACCCGGAGGGCTACGTGAAGCGCTCCCGCGAGTCGATGATCATGCACGTGCAGGCCATGAACGACTTCCAGGCCGCCGGCAGCCACGTCTTCGACTACGGCAACAACCTGCGCGGCCAGGCGAAGGTGGGCGGCATGCAGAACGCCTTCGAGTTCCCCGGCTTCGTCCCCGCGTACATCCGCCCGCTGTTCTGCGAGGGCCTGGGGCCCTTCCGCTGGGTGGCGCTGTCCGGAGACCCGGAGGACATCCGCCGCACGGACCGCGCGGTGCGCGAGCTGTTCCCCCAGAAGGCGTCGCTCAACCGCTGGCTGGACATGGCCCAGGAGCGCGTGGCGTTCCAGGGCCTGCCCGCGCGCATCTGCTGGCTGGGCTACGGCGAGCGCGCCAAGGCGGGCCTCGCGTTCAACGAGCTGGTCCGCAAGGGCGAGGTGAAGGCCCCCATCGTGATTGGGCGCGACCACCTGGACTGCGGCAGCGTGGCGTCCCCCAACCGCGAGACGGAGGCCATGAAGGACGGCTCGGACGCGGTGGCGGACTGGCCCATCCTCAACGCGCTGGTGAACGCGGTGAACGGCGCCTCGTGGGTGTCGTTCCACCACGGCGGCGGCGTGGGCATGGGCTACTCGCTGCACGCGGGACAGGTCATCGTCGCGGATGGCACGCCGGAGGCCGCGCGCCGCATCGAGCGCGTCCTCACGTCCGACCCCGGCATGGGCGTGCTGCGCCACGCGGACGCGGGCTACCCGGAGGCCATCGACGTGGCGAAGGAGCGGGGCGTGCGCATCCCCGGCATCACCGCCTAGAGTGCGTCGGATGCCACGACGCGTCCGACCCTTCGTGATGACCGCGGTGATGGGGGTGCTCGCGGGATGCACGCCCACCACCGCCGGGCCCATGGTGATGCGCCTGGGCCCGGGCGTCCCCCAGCAGAACTTCTTCCAGCTGGGCCTGCGCGCCGGCCCCCGCCTCAACGCTCCGCAGCTCTCGGAGCGCGGGGAGAACGGCACCTTCCAGGGTGACGCGAAGCCCTTCCACAATGATCAGTGGGGCATCGACATCGACGGCTCGGTGACGGTGCCCGTGAGCGACCGCCTGTCGTGGCACGTGGGCCTGCAAGGCGAGTTCGTCGGCCTGCCGGCGCCCGGCTACGGCGTCTACTCCGGCGTGTCGTATTACATCGGCTCGGAGAAGGTGGGCATGGCCCCGGCCCTCTCCCTGCGAGGAGCTTCCGACTTCGGGCTGGGTGACACGGACAGCACCAGCAGCCTGTTCGGCGTGGAGGCCACCTGTGCGTTCACCGTGCAGCCGGAGCCCGGCATGTCGCTGGGCCTGGTGCCGTTCTTCAGCGTGCAGCAGTCGCTGGTGAACCCCGGCTCGCAGGTGACGACGCACTTCTACGGCGCCGTGGTGGCGGCGCAGCTCAAGTTCGGCGAGTCGCGCACGAAGCTGGAGCTGTCCGGCGGCTTCGGCCGGGCGCACTCGGGTGACACCAGTTGGAACGCGCCCGTGGCGGGCGTACGCGGAGGACGCTGAGCATGGAAGCCCTGGACCTGTGGGTGCGCAACACCTCCGAGGTGCTCACCGTGGAGGGCACCCACCGCGAGCCCGCGGAAGCAGCCCTCACCCCGCGCCCGGGAGCGGGCATTGGCGTGAAGGACGGACGCGTGGCCTACGTGGGCCCGGAGTCCGGCCTGCCCAGGGGCGCGCTCACGGACGCGACGGAGATCATCGACGCCGAGGGCGGCTTCGTGGGTCCGGGCTTCGTGGATCCGCACACGCACCTGGTGTTCGCGGGCGAGCGCTCCGCCGAGTTCGACCTGCGCAACCAGGGCGCCACGTACCTCGAAATCGCCAAGGCCGGCGGCGGCATCGCCAACACGGTGAGCGCCACGCGCGCCGCGAGCGAGGAGGAGCTGGCCACGCTCGCCCTGCCCCGCCTGGAGCGGCTGCTCGCGCAGGGCGTGACGACCGCCGAGGTGAAGAGCGGCTACGGACTGAACCTGGCGGATGAGCTGAAGATGCTGCGTGCGGTGCGCCGCCTGGGCACGCTGTCCCCGCTGGAGCTGGTGCCCACGCTGCTGTGCGCGCACTCGGTGCCGCCTGAGTACAAGGACCGCCGCGCCGAGTACCTGGACCTCTGCATCAACGAGATATTGCCCGCCGTCGCACGCGAGGGCCTGGCGCGCTTCTGCGACGTCTTCACCGAGGACAGCGCCTTCACCGTGGAGGAGTCCCGCCGGCTGCTCAACGCGGGCAAGGCGCTGGGCCTCACGCCACGCCTGCACGCGGATCAGCTCACCGCGTGTGGCGCTTCAGCGCTCGCCGCGGAGGTGGGCGCCGCCAGCGCGGACCACCTGGAGCAGGTGACGGACGAGGGCATCCGCGCGCTCGCCGCCGCGAACGTCACCGCCGTACTCGTGCCTACCTCCACCCTCTTCCTGCGCATGCGCCCCTACGCGCCCGGCCGGAAGCTGCGCGACGCTGGCGTCAACATTGCTTTGGGTTCCAACGTGAATCCCGGCTCGTCCATGACGGAGAACCTGGCCTTGGTGCTGGGGCTCGCCTGCCTGGAGAACGGCCTGTCAGCCGCGGAGGCCTACTGGGCCGCCACCCGAGGGGCCGCGCAATGCTTGGGGTTGCAACGGCAGGGGCGGCTGGCCGTGGGTGATGCGGGCGACCTGGTGTTGTTCGCCTGTCGCAGTTACCGGCATCTGCCTTATCATCTGGGTATCAGTCACGCGCGCGTGGTGGTGAAGGGCGGACGTGTGGTGTTTCGCGCGCGTATGAATCACTGTCCCTGAGTGGATGCCGCTGAACAACTGGCATCGGCCGAGGGGGCAGGTGGAACTTCCCTCGTGGGCCGGCCGTTGTAGAGATCAGCTGCCACCATGTGCCGATTATTTGGATTCAGGAGTGCTGTTCCCGCCGCTGTCCATACCGCCCTGGTGACGGAGAGGAATTCCCTCCTCATCCAGTCGCGTGAACACAAGGACGGTTGGGGTATCGCCACGTACGGGCAGGAGTCCTCGCCGCTCGTCGCACATGGCGTGGGCCCCGCGCACTGCGACCCCGACTTCGAGCGTGTGTCGAGCCAGGTCTCGGCGCGCACCGTGGTGGCGCACATCCGGCTGGCGAGCGTGGGGGCGGTGGAGCTGCGCAACTCGCACCCGTTCCACTTCGGCCGCTGGTCCTTCGTGCACAACGGCACGCTGCGCGAGTTCGCGAAGCACAAGGCCACCGTGGAAGGGCTCATCCACCCGGAGCTGCGCGTCAACATCAAGGGCACCACGGACAGCGAGCGCTGCTTCTATCTGTTCCTGTCGCGGCTGTCGGCGCGCGGGCCGCTCGACGGCACGGTGAGCGTGGAGGCGATGGCGCAGGCGCTCGCGGAGACGATGACGCTGGTGTCCACGCTGACGGACGTGCCGGGAAGCCGCGAGCCGAAGGAACGCTCCGCGATGAACTTCCTCGTCACGGACGGCGAGGCGATGGTGGCCACGCGCCGCAACCGCACCCTCTTCATCTCCTCCGGTATCAGCGGCTGCCCGGAAGCGCTGCGCACGCCGAACACGGGGGTGCCGCTCCAGCAGTTCCTCGTCTCCAGCGAGTCGCTGTGCGGCGGGCCGCACTGGGTGCCGGTGGATGAAGAGGACGTGGTGGGCGTGGATTCGCGGCTCACGTTCCACCGCTGGAAGGTGCAGACGCTGGCGGACGGGGTGCTGAACCCGCGGCCGCCAGAGCAGCCCGCCCTGGTCTGATTCAGCCCAGCCACGCCTCGAGCAACGCGGCAGGACGCGCGCCGAAGGCCTCCACGTCGAGGCTCCGCGCGTCCTCTCCCTCATGGCGGAGCGTGACGCGCAGGAAGTCGCGCGGCGCGGCCTGGGGGATGCGGTCCAACCACTCCACCAGCATCGCGTGGTCACCGCCCACCAGGTCCAGGAACCCGGTGGCGTACAGCTCGTCGTAGTCCGTCAGGCGGTACAGGTCCGCGTGGTACAGCGGGATGCGGCCGGCATACGGATACACGATGGCGAAGGTAGGGCTGGCCACCTCCGACTGCGCCACACCCGCCCCTTCCGCCACGCCGCGCACCAGGTGCGTCTTGCCCGCGCCCAGGTCGCCAATCAGCCCCACGAAGTCCCCGGGCTGGAGCAGCAGTCCCAGCTTCACGCCCAGTCGGTGCGTCTCCTCCGGTGACGGAGACACCAGCCGCCGCGAGCGCGTGGGCTGCTCCGCGCTAGTCATCGCTCCCACCGCGTCCAGACGTGGCCCAGGCCCACCAGCAGGTCCGTGGCGATGAGGCCCAGCAACCCGCGCTGCTGCGCCATCAGGTCGCCCGCGAGCCCATGCGCGTAGACGGCCGTCCACGCGGCCTTGGGCAGCGGAATCCCCTGCGCGAGCAACGCGCCGCACACGCCCGACAGCACGTCGCCCGTGCCGCCAGTGGCCATGCCCGCATTGCCCGTGGGGTTGATGAACACGCGCCCGCCCGCCTCCGCGATGAGCGTGCGCGAGCCCTTGAGCACCACCGTGCAGTTGAGCGACGTGGCCAGGTTGAGCGCCACGCCCACGCGGTGCGCCTGCACGTCCTTCGTCGTCCGGCCCCACAGCCGCGCCATCTCCCCGGGGTGCGGCGTGAGCACCACGGGCCCCTTCGCCTCCCGCAGCACCTTGAGGTCCTCCGCGACGGCGTTGAGCGCGTCCGCGTCCAGCACCGCGGGCACCTCCACGGACGCCAGCAGGTCGCCAATCAGCGCGCCCGTCTCCGGCCCCCGGGGGATGCCCGGCCCCATCACCAGCGCGTCCTTGCCCTCCAGCGCGGCCTTGAGGGCCTCCAGGTCGCCCTTCCCCAGCGGGCCTTCACCCGGCAGCGGGATGCCCATGATCTCCGGCGAGTGCGCCATCACCCACGGCAGCGCCTCCGGGCGCGTGGCCACGGTGACGAGCCCCGCCCCGCTGCGCAGCGCGGACAGGGCCACCATCGCCGCGGCGCCCGTCTTGCCCGGGCTGCCCGCCACCACCAGCACGTGGCCGTAGGTGCCCTTGTGCGAATCCGCGCGCCGCTTGGGCAGCGCCTCGCGCGCGTCCTTCTCCTCCACGCGGAACAGCTCCGCGCCGGACACCGCGCGAGTGGACTCACCACCCAGGCCGATGTCCACGCGCCGCACGTCGCCGCACAGCGACGCGCCGGGCTCCAGCTCATGCGCGGGCTTCACGAAGCCGAAGGCCACCGTGACGTCCGCCTCCACGCACGGCGAGAAGGGCTCCGCCGTGTCGCTCTGGAGGCCAGAGGGCACGTCCGCGGCCACCACCTTCGCCCCCGCGCGCCGCCACCGCGCGACCGTGCCGATGGCGTCCGCGAAGACGCCCTCCGGCGCGCGCTTCAGGCCGGTGCCGAAGAGGGCGTCCACCACCACGTCGCCCGGGCCCGCCTCCGGCAGCGCCTCGAAGGCGCGCGGCGATTCACCGAAGCCCTCCAGCGCCTGGAGGTTGCGCTTCGCCTCCGACGTGAGCTTGCCGGTGTCCCCCACCAGCGACACCACCACCCGGGCGCCTCCCTCCAGCAGGAAGCGCGCGGCGACCAGGCCGTCCCCGCCGTTGTTGCCGGGGCCGCAGAGCACCGTGAAGCGCCCGCCCGCGCCCGCGATGCTCCGGGCGGCTTCCGCGAGCGCACGGCCCGCGTTCTCCATCAACAGCCCGGACGGCATCCCGTGCTGATCCTGGGCGGCCTTCTCGGCCTCTCGCATCTGGTTCGCGGTGAGCACGCGCTGCATGGCTTCCAACCTCCCTACTTCGTCTGGAGCACCACCGTGGCCGCGGCCACGCCGGCATCATGGGTGAGCGCGAGCATCGCGTCCCACCCCCGCGCTTCCATCACTTCACGGGCCACGCCGGAGAGCACGAAGCGCGGCGGACCGCCCTCGCGCACCACCTCCATGTCCCGCCACTTCACGCCCGGAGGCACGCCCATCGCCTTCACCAGCGCCTCCTTCGCCGCGAACCTCGCCGCGTACGCGCTGGCCGCGTCGTGCCGGGGCGCGCAGTACGCGCGCTCGCCGTCGGTGTACACGCGCGTGAGGAATGCCTCCGCGCGCGGACCTTCGAGGATGCGCTGGATGCGCTCGATGGAGCAGAGGTCCAACCCCAGTCCGACGATGGGCATGCGGGCCTACCCCGGGTCGCGCATCAGTTCGAGCATCTCACGCACCGCGCGCTCGAAGCCCACCAGCACCGCGCGCGCCACGATGGCGTGCCCGATGTTCAGCTCGTCGATCTCCTGGATGCGAGCGATGGCCTGCACGTTGTCGTAGTTGAGCCCGTGCCCGGCGGCCACGCCCATGCCCAGCTTGGCGCTCGCCTTGGCCGCGTCCACGATGCGCGCCAGCTCCCGCGCGCGCTCCTTCTCGTTGCGCGCCTCGCAGTAGCGGCCCGTGTGCAGCTCGATCCGGTCCGCGTTCACCTTGTGCGACGCGCGCACCTGATCCAGGTCCGGGTCGATGAACAGCGAGACGGCGATCTCCCCGTCCTTGAGGTTCTTGATGATCTTCGCGATGGACTCGCGCTGACCCGCGACCTCCAGGCCGCCCTCGGTGGTGAGCTCCTCGCGCCGCTCGGGGACGAGCGTCACCACGTCCGGCTTGTACTCGTAGGCGATCTTCACCATCTCCGCGGTGGCGGCCATCTCCAGGTTCAGGAGCGTCTGCACCGTCTCACGGAGGATGCGCAGATCCCGGTCCTGGATGTGGCGCCGGTCCTCGCGCAGGTGGATGGTGATCTGCCGGGCGCCGGCCAGCTCCGCCATCGCCGCGGCCGTCACCGGATCCGGATACACGGTGCGCCGCGCCTGCCGCAGCGTCGCCACGTGATCCACGTTGACACCCAGTCGCTGTCCCATCGTCCCGCTCCTTGCGCTGGCGCGGTGCGGGATTGTCCAGGGACCCGGGCCCGCGCCGGCCCCTCTATTCGTGGCCGGCGTCCGGAAGTCAACCGCCGTCGCTAGCCGTTGAGCGCCTTGGAGAGCGCCTCGACGATTTCGCGGGCGTACGCCTCGTTGCGCGCCGCGTCCTCGCCTTCAATCAGCACGCGGGCCTTGGGCTCCGTGCCGGAGAAGCGCACCAGCACGCGGCCGTTGTTGCCCAGCTTCTGCTCCACGTTCTTGATGGCCTTCATCACCGTGGGCAGCTCACCCAGCTCGCGCTTCTGCTTCACCACGACGTTGAGCAGCGTCTGCGGCACCGGCTGGAAGATGGAGGCCAGCTCCGACAGCGGCTTCTGCTGGCGGCACATCACGGCCAACAGCTGCAGCGCCGCGAGCGTGCCGTCGCCCGTGGTGGTGTGGTTCAGGAAGATGAGGTGGCCGCTCTGCTCGCCGCCCAGGCTGTAGCCATTGCGGCGCATCTCGTCCACGACGTGCCGGTCGCCCACGCGCGTGCGGACCACCTTCACGCCCCACTGGGACACCGCGCGCTCCAGGCCGATGTTGCTCATCACCGTGGAGACGAGCGTCTTCTTCTTCAGCTCCTTGCGCGCGACGAGCTCACCCGTGCAGATGGCCATGATGGCATCGCCGTCCACGACGTTGCCCTTCTCGTCCACGACGATGAGGCGGTCCGCGTCGCCGTCCAGCGCGACGCCCAGGTGGGCGCCGTGCTTCACCACCGCCTTGGCCAGGCCCTCCGGGTGGAGCGCGCCGCACTTGTGGTTGATGTTCTTGCCATCCGGGGACACGCCCAGCGCGATGACCTTCGCGCCCAGCTCCTCCAGCACCGCGGGCGCCGTGCGGTACGCCGCGCCGTTGGCGCAGTCCACCACGATGGTCATCCCCTCCAGCGTCAGCTCGCGGGGGAACGTGGCCTTCAGGTAGACGATGTAGCGGCCGCGCGCGTCGTCCAGGCGGATGGCCCGGCCAATCTTGGTCGCCGTGGGACGGATGTTGTCGATTTCGCCGCTGGAGACCAGCTCTTCAATCTTGGCTTCCGTCTCGTCCGGCAGCTTGAAGCCGTCGCGCCAGAAGAACTTGATGCCGTTGTCCTGGTACGGGTTGTGGGACGCCGAGATGACGGCGCCCGCGTCCGCGCGCATGGACGTGGTGAGGTTGGAGATGCCGGGCGTGGGCAGCGGGCCCACCTGCTCCACGTCGACGCCCATGGAGATGAGGCCGGCGGACAGGGCCTGCTCCAGCATGTAGCCGGAGAGGCGCGTGTCCTTGCCCACGATGACCCGGTGGCGGTGCGGACCGCTGCGGATGAGGTACGCCAGGGCGCGGCCGAGCTTCATCGCGACCTCGGCCGTCATTGGATAGACGTTGGCCACGCCACGAACGCCGTCCGTGCCGAACAGCCGCTCCGTCTTCTGAGCTTCCTTGGGGGGCATGTCCATCCTGTACGCCATGTGTGCCGCTCCACCTTTCCCATTGCCGGAAGGGCTCCGGCCACTCGCGTCCGGGGCTTATACCCCGTCCGGCACGTGGGCCCGAAGCTAGGGATGCGGTGTCACCCAGGCAAGCGCCCAGGCGTGCGGACCTGGCCTGTTTACGACGTTGGGGCTTGCCCCCGTCAGCCGCCGTACAGGTCGCCGCCGCCCCGAGCCCGCCGGATGGCGTCCGCCACCGCCAGCGCGTCCCGCGCCTCGCCCACGTCGTGCACCCGCACCACGTCCGCGCCGCCCAGGATGGCCATGGCCGCCACGGAGCCCAGGGTGGCCGCCAGGCGCTCCTGGGGGCCCTTGCCGCCCGTCAGCTTCCCGAGGAAGGACTTGCGGCTGGTGCCCACCAGAAGGGGCTGCCCCAGCCCCCGCAGCTCCTCCAGACGGCGCAGGAGGAAGAGGTTGTGCTCCAGCGTCTTGCCGAACCCGATGCCCGGGTCCAGGAGGATGCGCTCGCGCGGGATGCCGGCCTCGGTGGCCTGGAACATCCCCTCCTCCAGGTAGTCCATCACCTCGCCCACGACGTCCTGGTAGCGAGGGTCCTGCTGCATCGTCTTCGGCATGCCCTGGGTGTGCATGAGGCAACACGCGGCGCCCGCGGCGGCCACCACGCCGGCCAGCGCCGGCTCCGAGTGGAAGCCGGTGACGTCGTTGATGAGGTGGGCGCCGGCCTTGAGCGCCTCCTTCGCCACCGCCGCCTTCGTGGTGTCCACGGAGATGGGCACGGTGGAGCGGCGCTTGATGCCCTCCACCACCTGGAGGATGCGCGAGAGCTCCTCGTCCGCGGACACCGGGAGCGAGCCCGGCCGGGTGGACTCGCCGCCCACGTCCAGGATGTCCGCGCCCGCGTCCACCAGCCTCATCGCGTGCTCCACGGCGCTGGCCGCGTCCGGGAAGCTGCCGCCGTCGGAGAAGCTGTCCGGCGTCACGTTCACCACGCCCATGAGGTACGTACGCGTGCCCCACTCGAACCGCCGCCCGCTCAGGGTCAGCGCTGGCATGGGCGCGGGGGACAGCGCCTCCTCCAGGGCCCGCGCCAGGCCGTCCGTGCGAGGAGACTTTCGGGCGAGCGAAATCAGCCGGTCGAACTGCTGGCGGCTGCCGGACAGGAGCACCTCGCCCGGGTGGTCCACGTGTCCACCCGGCGTCCAGGTGGGCAGCTTCTCCCGCTCCTTGGAGCCGTATGGCGGCACCAGCTCCTCCTCGTAGGAGGGACGGCCCCCGGTGACGAGCACGTGCGCGTAGCCCAGCTCGCGCGCCAGGTGCTCGCGGTTGCGAGGAGACAGGTTCAGGCGGCGGAGGACCAGCGACAGGTCGTCGGGGCGGTCGCGGGAGATGAGGCGTGCGCGCAGCACGGTCAGGACCCCTTCAAAGCGTGTGGACGGCGGTGAATCAGTGTCGCCGCTTCGCCGGGTCCAGGGAAGGGAGGACGACTGGAACGCGCAGGGCGTCACGGCGAAAAGCAGAAGGCCCTCCCCGATACGCGGGAAGGGCCTTCGTCACTTCAGGAGGAAGCCTTGAGAGGCGTTACGCCTTCTTCGGCTCCATGTTGGGCAGGCCCTCGAGCGCGTCGAGGATCTTCCGCTTGTCCTTCTTCTCCGTCGGCTTCGGCGAGGAGCTCACGCGCGGCGCCGGGCGCTCACGGGTGAGCTGGCCACCCTGGAGGATGATGTTCACGTCCTCGGCGTCGAGCGTCTCGTACTCCACCAGGGCGTCGGACACGCGCTGGAGCACATCCAGCTTGTCCGTGAGCAGCTGCTTGCCGGTGGTGTAGCAGCCCACGACGATGCTGCGGACCTCCATGTCGATCTGCCGGGCGGTGTCCTCGGAGTAGTCCTTGGACGAGTTGAAGTCGCGGCCCAGGAAGACCTCACCGTCGCTCTTGCCGAACGCCAGCGGGCCCATCTTCTCGCTCATGCCCCAGCGGCACACCATGGCGCGCGCCGTCTCCGTCGCCCGCTCGATGTCGTTCGCCGCGCCGCTGCTCATCTCGTTGAACATGAGCTCTTCGGCGATGCGGCCACCCATGGCCATGGTGATCTGGTCGAGGATCTGCTTGCGGTAGCCGTTCACCTTGTCCTCGGTGGGCAGGCTCCAGGTGACGCCCAGGGCCTGGCCGCGCGGGATGATGGTGACCTTGTGCAGCGGGTCGCAGCCGGGCAGCAGCTTGGCCAGGAGCGCGTGACCGGCCTCGTGGACGGCCGTGTTCCGCTTCTCCTTGTCGGTCATGATCATGGACCGGCGCTCCGGGCCCATGAAGACCTTGTCCTTCGCCTGCTCGAAGTCCGCCAGGTCCACGCGCTCCTTGTTCTGGCGCGCGGCCATCAGGGCCGACTCGTTGACCAGGTTCTCCAGGTCCGCGCCCGTCATGCCGGGGGTTCCGCGGGCGATGACCTCCAGCTCCACCTCCGGGGCCAGCGGCACGCGGCGGGTGTGCACCTTCAGCACGCCCAGGCGGCCCTTGAGGTCCGGACGGGGAACGATGATGCGGCGGTCGAAGCGGCCCGGGCGCTGGAGCGCCGGGTCCAACACGTCCGGACGGTTGGTGGCGGCGATGAGGATGACGCCGTCGTTGGACTCGAAGCCGTCCATCTCCACCAGCAGCTGGTTGAGCGTCTGCTCACGCTCATCGTGACCGCCGCCCAGGCCCGCGCCACGGTGGCGGCCCACGGCGTCGATTTCGTCGATGAAGATGATGCAGGGGGCGTTCTTCTTGCCCTGCTCGAAGAGGTCGCGCACGCGGCTGGCGCCGACGCCCACGAACATCTCCACGAAGTCCGAGCCGGAGATGGAGAAGAACGGGACGCCCGCTTCACCGGCCACCGCGCGGGCGAGCAGCGTCTTGCCCGTACCCGGGGGGCCCATCATCAGGACGCCCTTGGGGATGCGGCCGCCCAGCTTGGTGAACTTCTTGGGGTCCTTGAGGAAGGCGACGATCTCCTCCAGCTCCTCCTTGCACTCGTCCACGCCGGCCACGTCCGCGAACGTGACCTTGTTGTGGCTTTCGCTGAGGAGCTTCGCCTTCGACTTCCCGAACGTCATCGCCTTGCCGCTGCCGCCCTGGAGCTGGCGCATGAAGAAGATGAAGAACAGGAACAGGAAGACGACGGGCATCCACTGCCCGAGGATGGTCAGCCAGAGGCTGTTCTGCTCCTCGCGCTCGTACTTCACGTCCACGCCGGAGGCGCGGAGCTGGTTGAGCACGGCCACGTCCGGCGGGGGCCCCGTCGTCCGGAACTTGTCGTTCGAGTCGCTGAACGTACCGGAGTAGGTATTGCCCTTGACGGAGACGGCACGGACCTTCTTCTCCTCCACCTTGGTCAGAAGCTGGGTGAAGGTCGGTTCCTGCACCTGCTCGTTGCCTTGCGAGAAGAAATTGTAGAAGGCGACGAAGAGGACGATCAGGATGACCCAGAGCCCGATGGTCTTGTAGGTCGAACGCACGTTTCAGCTGCCCTTTCGGTACTCGGCGGGATGAGGGCCGTGCCAGGAGGAACCCTGGCGAAGTTCGTCATGTGCCCGGCGCCCGCCCGTGTGCAGGCCAGCGACGGACCGTATCAGCAACAGCAAAAAGCCCTCAACTATTTAGGGGACCGCGACCATCCCCCGTTTCGAAGCTTCGACTCTATAACGGAGGGGTCTTCCGTTCGCTCGTGAGCGGAGGAAAGGCCCACAGCGAGTGTCGGGAAGCCACCTCGCGCGAAGCCGCACCCGGTTCGACGAAGCGCGGCAGGACGCCGGGAAGCCACAGCGGTTCCCCGCGCGCGTCCACCACCACCGGCTGCGCGTCGCGCGCCTCCGAAGGAACGCGGGCATCCACCATCACGTCCTGCACCTTGCGGTGGCCCGCGCGCGTCCGGACGCGGTCGCCCTGCTTTCTCGAACGCACCGTGAGTGGCCACGCCGTCCCCTCCTCCAACATCAAGGCCAACACGCCTGGGGGCGGAAATCCTTCCGCGGCCACCTGGAAGCGCCACGCGCCGAAGTCCCCCTGGGCCCCCGGCCCCGCGAGCACCAACGGCGCGGGCGGTGATTCCCCTCCAGGTCCCACACACCGCACCCGCCCGCCGGTGGCCTTCAGGAGGAAGCCGTCGCTCAGAGGAATGGCGCCCCCGCGCGCCACCACCTCCCGCGCGCGCTCCAGCGTGGCGTGGTCCACCCGGGCGCCCGCCGTGCCCAGCAGCCGTGCGAGCACGCGGCGCCACAGCGGAGGCTCCAGCGCGCGAAGCCCCACGGCGTCCAGCCCGCCCCCGGACAGCGCCAGCCGCTCCCACGCCGCGTCCGCCAGCCCGTCGAGCAGGGCTTCGTCCTCGGAGGCGAGCCGCGCGAAGGTGGCCAGGTGCTCCACGGTGCTGAAACCCGCCGCGCGGTTCAGCGCGGGCAGCACGTCCTGGCGCACACGCGTGCGGAAGAAGGACGGGTCCGCGTTCATCGGATCCACCACGAACCCCACCTCCTCGGTGGTCAGGAAGGCGAACACGTCCTCGCGCGAGCACGCGAGCAACGGGCGGAGGAGCGTGGCAGCACGGGCGTGGATGGAGCGTGCGCCCCGGAGCGCCGTTCCCCGGGACAGGCGCATCAGCAGCGTCTCCGCCTGGTCATTGAGCGTGTGGCCGGTGGCCACGAAGTCCAGGCCGCGCTCCTGTCGCAGGACCTCCAGGGTCGCGTACCTCGCCGCGCGCGCGCGCGCCTCCAGCCCCGCCCCGGGCGACAGCGCGAGCCGCCGGACGTGGCAGGTCAGCCCCAGGCGCTCGGCCAGACCTACGACGGAGGTCACCTCCCGCGCGGCCTCCGCCCGGAGACCGTGGTCCACCGTCGCCACCTCCACGTGCAGCGCCAGCGCCTCGCGCACGCGCGCCGTTCCGACGAGGAGCGCGGTGGAGTCCGCGCCTCCGGAGACGGCCAGCAGCACCGAGCGCGAACGGGCGCCGTGCTCGGCATACGAGCGGGCGAGCCTGCCGGGCAGCGAGGAGCTTTCAGGAGACGCGCGAGGCATGGCGCCAGCGTTCGGAATGGAGTGTCAGATGACCGGGTTACAGATTCGCGGTGACGGAAGCGTGGGGATGCATTCCATGATTCCCACAACGGAAGGACGCGGGGCGGAAATAGAACGGCGCTTCGCGGTTGTTGGTCGGACGTTCTGGACTTCATGACGTTGGACCTAGGGGTCCCCCCCCTCCCCCTCTGGGTCCACGGGGCCGCTCGGAGATTCGCTCCCTGCGGTCCCTCTTTCCGAAGCGCCCCGGTCTCCCCTGTGGAGGCCGGGGCGTTTCACTTTTTTGACCGGGGCACTCTTTGTCGGAAGTGGAGCGTTCAGCCCTCGGGCGCACGCTTGAGTGCTCCGAAACCGTTGACCCTTCAGGGCGTCTGTCGGATAACCGCTCCGGTGTGTTCAGGTCGTCACCTCGAATCCGCCCCGGAGACCCAGGCATGGCAGGCACCGACAAGCGCAAGCAGTCGCTGTACTTCCCCGAGGAGATGCTGAAGGAGATCCAGGAGGAAGCGAACCGGCAGGACCGTTCTCTCTCTTGGGTGGTGCAGCAGGCCTGGAAGATCGCCCGCGACCGCATCAAGTCGTTCCCTGCCGTGAATGACGTCACGGGCGACGAGCGCACGGACCCGCGCGAAGAAAGGCCGTAAGGCAGGGCAATGGCCACCACGGATCACCGCAAGCAATCCCTCTACTTTCCCGAGGACATGCTGGAAGAGATCCAGCGTGAGGCAACGCGGCAGGATCGTTCCCTGTCGTGGATCGTCCAGCAGGCATGGAAGGTCGCCCGCGCTGACATCCGCCGCATGCCCTCGGTCAACGACGTGCTGGGCCCCCTGCCTCCACGGCCGGTGGCCGCCGCGGCGCAGACAGCCACCTCCGCTCCCGCGGTGGTGACGTCCAGCGCCCCGGCATCCTCGGACGAGCCCTCGAAGCCGTAGGGCTCCATCCACCCCGGCCCCCGTAAGTCCGACACCGCGCGAGACGTCAGCGCGGGGCGGGCCGGGAGGGCCGGGCACAGTTAGCGAAGACGATGCGCGGGGCTTCCTTCAGCGCCTGGACCGGGCTGGGGTACGTGCTCTTCATGTACGCCGCCGCGATGTTGGCGTCCGTGCCGCCCAGCTTGCGCGCGGTCACCGGGTTGCGGTCCGGGTCCTGACCCGCGTTGCCCAGGATGCCGCCGTAGCCGTCCCCTCCTGACAGCAGGAACGTGGACATCGCCACCCGGTAGCGGATGGACGCGTCGTCGCGCGCGGGGATGGACACGGCGCGGCCGCGCACGCGCAGCTCCGTCACGCGCTGGCCCGCCGCACGCGCGCAGTCCACGCGCATGCTGGTGCCGTCGGACACGTGGAGGAACGCGCCGGACGGAGACACGATGGCCTGCCCCTCCACGGCCAGCGTCTCCACGGAGTGCTCGAAGAGGTCCACGAGCTGCTTCTCCGTGAGGTCCACCGTCACGACGAGGTTTTCGAAGAGGATGACCTCGTGCAGGACGCCGTCGGTGAGCGGCCCCGTGCGCAGGGACGTGCGGGTGACGCACAGGCCCTCGTCGCGCAGCGAGCCGCCGTTGATGATGCCCAGCTCCGTGGCCTTCGAGGCGCCATCCTCCGCGTGGAGGAACGCGTCCGCGGCCAGCTGCCCCAGCGCGTTGTTGTCGTGGCGGGTGAAGGCGGAGCCCAGCTGGACCTCCTCGCCCAGGTAGCCCACGACGGCGTCGGGGTCGTCCACCAGCGGGGTGCAGGAGTCGTTGTACGCGAGGCACCCGGGCAAGAGCGTGAGTGCCGCGAGCGCGGCGGTGAGGTGGCGGCGGTCCATCAGTAGAAGGCCCTCAGGGTGAGGTAGCCGGACACGCCCTCGCGCGGCAGCAGGCCGGTGACGCGGTCCGGCCGGGGCACGTCGTCGCGCAGGTCGTGGTCGAAGAGGTTCTGTGCGTAGAGCGTCACCTCGAAGTGCTCCCAGATGGGCTCGGTGCGCAGCTGCGCGGTGATGAGGCTGTACGCGGGAATCTCATAGCGGCGGATGAGCTCCAGCGTGGAGCGGTTGTTGTTGCGCCGCTCGGCGCCGGAGCGCACCACCACGTCCAGGTTCACCCAGTCCCCCAGGGGCATGGACACGCCCGCGTTGAAGCGCGCCTGGGGCACGTCCGTGAGCAGCCGGGCCTGCTCCGGCACCTCCAGGTCCTGCGCGCGGGACAGGCTGGCGTTGACCCACGCGGCGGCGCGCTTGGACGCCTCCAGGCGGGCCTCCGCCTCCACGCCGTACACGCGCACGCCCAGCTCGCGGTTGCGCAGGGGGACGATGTTGCCGCTGGTGTCCACCGGGGTGATGGGCGAGGCGAAGTTCTGCAGGAAGGCGTTGGCGCGCACGCGCACGCGGGTGTCGCCCGCGGCCTGGACCAGGTCCATGCCCAGCTCGAAGGTGTCCACGGTGGTGGGCTTCAGGAGCGGGTTTCCCTCGAAGCGGCCCTGGTTGTAGTCGGTGTCGGGGATGCGCTCGACCAGCTCCTGGGGCGTGGGGGCGCGGAAGGCTCGGCCGTACAGCGCCTTGAGCACCAGCGCGTCCGACGCGGCGATGACCAGGCCCACGCGCGGGTTGACCCGCACCACCATCTTGCTGGCGTCGAGCGTTCCTGACGCCTCCGCGTCGGGAAGCTGGATGGCGTCCAGGCGCAGACCGAAGGTGAGCGTGAGCGCGGAGAGCACGGTCCACTGGTCCTGCGCGGAGAGGCCCAGGTTGAGGCGGCGGGAGGCCGCGCCCTTCGTGAGGTCCACCAGCCCTTCAGGGGCGGCGGGGCTGGGGCGCAGGCGGCCGTCGAGCGTGTAGTTCGTGGTGTAGTCGTACTGGGACAGCGACTGCTGTTCGGCGACGAAGCCCAGGGTGAGGTGGTTCTCCTTCGTCAGCGCGAGGTCCGCGTCCACGGAGGCCGTCACGGTGCGCACGGTGACCTGCGTCTGCTCCTGGAGTCCCTCGGGGAAGAGGCGGTCCGCGCCGTCACCGGTGCGGAACTCCAAGGGCGTGAGCTGGAACATGCGGTCGGTGGACTGCTGATCGAAGCCCAGCCGGGCGCGCACCTGGCCGCCGTCGGAGAGGGGCCGCTCCCAGGTGAGGTCCGCGAGGAGCACGTCCCAGGACAGCTGGGAGTCGTTGCCCACGGTGTCGAACAGGCCGACGAGCGCATCGCGCTTCTCGGAGAGGTAGCGAGCGGTGATGCCCACGCGGCCGGCGCTGTCCAGGCCGTAGGACACGCCTCCGCCCGCGTTGAGGAGGAAGCGGCCGTCACGGGTGCGGCCCGCGGGCTGGTCCACGTCGCGAAGGCCCTGGGCCACGGACTCGTCATCGAGCGCGTCGTGGTCGATGACCAGCGAGTCGCCTTCCTGCGTCCAGAGGTCCAGGTCCGCGAACAGGCGCAGGTCACCGGTGGTGTGCGCGGCGGACAGATGGCCGTCGGTGGCGAGCGCCAGGCGGCCGTCGTCGCGAGGAACACCGCCGGTGGTGATGGCGCCGCGGACGCCGTCGGCGTGGTTGGTGACGAGGTTGACGACGCCCTGGAACGCGCCCGCGCCGTAGACGGCGGAGCCGGGGCCGCGGATGACCTCGATGCGCTCCAGGTTCTCCACCGGCAGGTTCATGAGCGCCTTGCCGTCGAAGAAGTTGTTGAGGCGGTGGCCGTCGAGGAGGAAGAGCACCTCCGCGTCGTTGCGCAGGCCCCGGATGGCGGTGCGGTGGAAGCCCTGCACGTCGCGGCTGACGGACACGCCGGGCACCACGTCCAGCACGTCCGCCACCGTGCGGGCACCCAGGGCAATCATCTGCGCGCGGTTGAAGGAGGCACCGATGGCCGGCACGGTGCGGACAGACGCCTCCTGGAGGGTCGTCACCGCGAGCACGTCCTCCGCGCTGTAGAGCGCCAGGTCGTCGTCCATGGCGCTGGGGGAGGAGGAAGCGCGAGGCTCCGGAGGAAGGTCCGCGTTGAGCGCGGCCATGGCGTCGTCGGAGCTGGAAGCGCGCGCGTTGCTTCCGTCAGCACGGCCGGGAGCCCGCGAGTCCGTACCGCTCGTGCGAGCCGAAGCGCGAGGGTCGGCCGTGTCCGTTCGGGTCGGCGCGCGCGAACCGTCCGTTCGGGCCGTGCGCGAATCCGTGCCGTCCGTGCGGCTTGGGGCTCGCGAATCCGTGCCGTCCGTGCGGCTCGAAGCGCGTGGATCGGACGCGTCCGTGCGGTTCGAAGCACGCGGGTCCGCACCGCCCGTGCGGCTTGAGGCACGTGGATCCGTACCGCTGGGAGTGCTCGATGCTCGCGGGTCGGAAGCTCCCGGACGGGAGTCCACGCTGTCCGTTCGATTCGAAGTCCGCGAATCGGTGGTCCCCGTGCGTGCGCCCGTTCCATCCGGACGACCCGCGGGAGGAGGCGGAGTCGGAGCGCTCCCCGAGTCATCGTCCTCCCCTGCCCCCGACGGCGGCGCGAAGGCATCGATGTCGGGCGTGGACCTCGGTGCGTCACGGGTCCCCTTGCGGACCGGCGGCGCGCGGACCGGCGGGGGCTCAGCGGTCTGCGTCCCCACCATCACCCTCGCGGGCCGGAGCGCGGACATGAAGAGCGGCGCGCGCTCCCCATTCACCATCGCCGCTTCGACGAAGTACTCCACTCCGGGTGGCACCATGTGCTCGGCGGGAATCACCGCGCGGTACAGGTCTCCGTACTGCCGCTCCATGGAGACCTGGACGTACGGCTCGCCCGGGCCGCGATAGCGGACGAAGAGCTCCAGCACCTTGGCGCCATCCACCAGCGTCGCATCCAGCTGGAGGGGCTGTCGGGCCTCGGAGCGCGGCGGCGATGCGTGCAGCAGCGCGGCCTCTTGCGCGTGGACGGGGGCCGCGGCGAACACCACGGCACAGAGGATGAGCGTGCGAGGAAGAACGGTCTGCAAGATTGACGGCGATGGTCCGTTGCAGGGCCATGCGAGTCAAGCAAGCCACCTTCCCGCGTCCCGCCGATTTTTTGCCGCCCCCGCGAGCGCATGCGACGGTGCCTGTCGCTCCATGCGCGCGTCGCTTGCCCTTCACCTCGCCCTCTTCCGCCGCCAACGCGCCCAGATCGCCCGGGTGGTCGAAGGCCGCACCGAAGCCTTCCGCGCCTACGAGGCCCGGTACCGCCGGCGCACGAGCACCTACCAGAGCGTGGTCTCCCTGACCCACGTGCACCAGCGCATCGCGGCGTCGGACCTCGTCTACGTCGGCGACTACCACACGCTGCCGCTCGCCCAGCAGACCTACCTGGACCTCGCCGAGCGCGCCCTCGCCTCCGGCCGCCGCGTCGTGCTGGCGCTCGAGTGCGTGGAGGGCCGTCATCAGGCCGCCCTCGACGCGTACCTCGCGGGACGCCTGCCCGAGCGCACCCTGATGTCCCGGCTGGGCCATGGTCCCACCCCGGGCTTCGGTCCCGGCGCCGGCATCCGCGCCGTGCTGGCCTTCGCGAAGCGCCTCAAGCTCCAGGTGGCCGCCATCGACCGGCGGGCCCAGGGAGAGCGTTCGCTCGCGCTGCGCGACGCCTTCGCCGCGGAGCGCATCGCCCGTGTGGCCCGCGCTGAGGATGTCCCGCTGGTGATGGTGTTGGTGGGCCAGTTCCACGCAGCGCCCTGCCACCTGCCCGCGCAGGTGGAGCGCGCGTTGGGAGACACCCATCCGCGCCGCGGCCTCGTCGTGTACCAGAACGCCGAAGGCCTCTGGTGGCGCCTCGCGCGCGAAGGCCGGCTGGGCAGCGCGGAGGCCGTGGAGCTGGCGGACGGCGCGCTGTGCCTGATGAACGCTTCGCCCGTCCTCTGCCAGCAGAGCTTCCTGGACTACCTGGAGGCCGAAGGCGACGACGCGCCCCTGTTGGACCGCAGCGCCGCGGAGCGCTTCCGGGACATGGCGGAGCTCATCGGTGGGCTCGCGGGCGTGTCCGTCGGGCGCGAACTGGACTCGGTGGAGGTGACGACGGCGGCGGATGGCGACGTGCTCGCCCGCATCCGTCGGCGCGGCCGCTTCACGCAGGCGGAGCTGTCCCAGCTGCGCAAGCACATCCTGTCGCGCGAGAGCGGCTACATCCCGCGCGCGCGCACGGCCTACCTCGCGTCATTGTCCCTGAACCACGCCGCGGAGGAGGCCGCCCACTTCGTGCGCCACTGCGCCGTGGGCGACGCCATGGACGCCCCGCGCGGCGCGTCCGAGGCCTTCTACGCACGCTGTCTGGAAGAGGCCCTGGGCTTCTTCGGCTCCAAGCTGATCAACCCGCGCCGCACCTGCCCCAACGTCACGGAGTGGGCGAAGCGCTTCGGCGAGGCCCGGGGCCTGGAGCGGCAGATCGCCGCCTTCGTCCTCGCCCACAAGGCCACGGAGTCCGAGGCCCCCGACGAGGCCGTGAAGCTCCTCCCCCTGCGCCGCGACCGCCTGTTCCACGGCGTCAGCCACGCGCTCGGCTACCTCCTGGGGGACAGCCTCTACCGGGCCTTCGACGCCGGTCAGGTGGACATCGCCGACATCCGCGCCCTCTTCCGGGATCCGCTCGTGGATCCGCGCGGCGCGTACCTGGCATGGGCCGCGCGCCTGCGGGGCATCTAGTCCTCCGGTGGCATCGCGGCTGCTGAATCCCGCATCCAATTGACGCTACATTCCGGCGGCATGACCCCATCTCCTCGTCCGCTCACGGGCGTTGTGTCCGCTGTCCTCCTGTTCCTCGCCGTGGGCCTCGTGATGCCCGGGTGCTTCCCCACTCAGGGCGCCTGCGTCCATGGCTCGTCCATCTATTTCTGCAATGAGGACACCGAAGACGAGTGCCGCGACTTCTGGTGCGACGGCTGGGACTACTGCGGCTACTTCGACGGCGACTCGTGCGAGGACGTGGGCTTCTCTGACGGCGAGGTGTCGCTGAACAGCTTCTCCGAGCCGAGGACGCCCGACTGGAGCTGGGGAACGCCTTCCGGCGGTGGTGGCGGCGGCGGCGGTGGCGGCAGCGGCAACGGCGCGTGCGCCTACTACGATTCGAACCTGAACCGTGTGCTCTGTGATCAGCGCACCTCGGCCTCCAGCTGTTCGGGCAAGTGGATGGGCAGCGGCACCAACTGCTCCAGCCTCAAGTGCACGAGCAACACCGACCCCAACAGCTGCACCGTGTCGGGTGGAAGCTCGGGCGGCACCTGCACGTCCACCTACCAGGGCCCCACCGGCGACGCGCAGGTCTACACGCAGTGCGCTTCCGTGTGGAACTACCGCTGCCAGCAGAAGAACGACAGCGCCGCGGACCAGAACTGCCTCGTCTACGACTCGCTCGAAGCGACGGTGGAGTGCCCGTACTGCCCTTGAGCCACCAGGCCGGCGGGCCGCGAAGCAGCGGTCCACCGGCAAGCGGGAGCGCTGAGACTCAGGCGCGGTTGGCGATGGTCTTCGGCGGCAGCTTGAGGACCTGGCCCACCTTGATGTGGTCCGGGTCCTTGAGCTGATCCTTGTTGGCCTCGAAGATCTTCGTGTACAGCTTCATGTCCCCGTAGATGTCCTTGGCCAGCTTGCTGAGCGTGTCGCCGGACTTCACGGTGTGCACGCCGTAGGGCTCCTCGTGGGTCACGGTGAGCATGACCATGATTTCATCGTTCCACTTCGGGTGCTTCGCCTTGATCTGATCCCACATGCGATCGCGGTCGAAGGCGTGGTCGACGGTGCCCTTGATGATGAGCTTGCCGTTCTCCTCGCGCGCTTCGACCTTCGCGCCCACGTTCTTCGCCACGTCCAGCACGTCCTGGTAGTCGTTCTGCAAGGCCATCCGTGTTCTCCTGTCGTGAGGGCGCGAACTCAAGCACTCCGCCCCCTGGCCATGACGGACCGCCGGGAAGGACGTGAACGAAGCTCAACACTGCGGAGCCAGGAGCTGTTCAGAGCACCACGTCCGCGCCGGGCTCCGGTGCGACGTTCAGCTCCTCGGGCGGTGCGAAGGTGCCGTCCGGCCGCAGCTCACGCAGGACCTCCTCGCGGCTCAGGCGCACCTCGCGGATGGTGCCATCCGGCGACAGTGCGTAGACGCGGTCCTGGTCCTCCACGCCCACGAAGAGGCCGCCCAGCGCGGGATGGAGCATCACCAGCGCGAGCTCCGTCTCCAGCGGCCCCGGGAAGAGCACGTGCGCGTGCGCGGAGAACTGGGGCCGCTCGCCGTCCGCGTCCGGCGCGACCGACACGGGGATGAGCCCCTGGTGCAGGGGCAGCTCCTGGAGCTTCTGACGGCCGTCCTTGCTGAACTTGAAGCGGAAGTCGCCGCCCAGCAGGTACAGGTTCGAGTCGTCGAAGCCCTGGAGCACGTAGACGGTGATGCCGTCGTCCTCCTCCAGCACGACGGGCTTGAGCTGCTTGCGGCCGTGCACCTGGTAGACGCGCTCGCAGGCGGCGCTCGCTGCGCGGGCCAGGGCGTCCATGCCTTCGGGCAGGGACTCGACGGGAAAGTCCTCCATCTCGCCGGAGAACTCGATGGGCGCGCGGTACGCGTACGCGGGAACGAACGCGTCCTGCGGATTGAAGCGGCCGAAGACGGAGTACCAGGCGTTGCCGCGCGGCACGGTGAAGACCCCGTTCACCCGCGAGCGGTCCACGTCCGGACGCGCCTGCAGCAGGTCCGTGGCGCTGGTGGTGCCCTTCTCCGATTCGACGATGTACTGCGCGCGCTTCTGCACGCGCTGGAGCTCCTTGTCCGCCACCAGCTCCACCGGTGACTCCGCCGCGTCCGGCGCGCCCACCGGGGCCTGCGCCGCTTCCGCCTGGGGCGCGCTGGAGTGCGCGCGACAGCCGGCGGTCAGTGCGACGAGGGCGACGAGGAGACTGCGAAGCATGGGGACTCCCGCGGACGTAAGGGCCCGGTCAGTCTGTGCCGGCCGGGGCCCTCGCGTCACGTTCCCCAATCACGGTGGGACCTCAGGCGCCCTGCTGCGTGGGCGCCAGCGCCGCCTTGATCTTCTCCTTCAGCGCCTTGCGGCGCTCCTTGAACTGCGAGCGCGTGGTCTCGTCGACCTGGCCGTTGCTGGAGGCGCGCGCGGCCTTCATCTCCTCGTGGAGCTGCTTGGCCTCCGCCTTGAAGCCGTCCGCCTGGGCCTGCGTCAGGCGCCCTTCGGCGACCTGCTTGTCCAGCCGGTGATCCATGCGGCCGAACTTGTGGCCCCCGCCGCCGTGCTTGCCCCGGCGGCCCTCGCACTGGCCGGCGTTGGAGTCGGACGGCGCGGCCGTCTGGGCGAGCACGGGCACGGCGAGGAGCAGCGTGGCGACGGCGGTACCGCGAAGCATGGACTTGAGCGACATGGTGTGTGGACTCCGGGTTCAGGTCAAAACGCTCCGGGAGCAGCCGTGCAGCCTGCTTCCCGTCGCGCTCTGACACTCAAAACCCCGGAGCCCGCCGAAGGTTAAATCGCCTCCGGAAAACCGCCGGCTACTGGCAGTCCGCCAGGCCGTAGGTGAAGTCCTGGCGAGGCGTGTGGCCCGGGTCCTGGTTGATGGCCGCGATGCTCAGGTCCGTGTACGACACCGTCTGCGTGCTGCCGATGACCATCTGCGTGCGCTGCACGCGCGTGGTGGACAGCACCACCTTGCCAATCGAGCCACCGGGCTCGACGCGGTAGCAGTTCATGATGCGCGGGTCCACCGTGGAGCGGCGGCACTGCGTGTACTGACCCAGCACCGTGCGCTGCTCATACGTGCAACGGCAGTCCCAGGGGTCATAGGCCTCCACCACCGTGGCCGCCTCGTAGCCCGTGGCGGTCTGGACCACCTCCAGGTAGCTGCCATCCTGCGGCTGCGTGCAGCGCATCAGCGTGTCACCCACGGCGCCCTGCTTCACCTCCGCCAGCGCGGGATCCACCTTCACCTGCGCGCCCGCCTCGATGGCCTGCAGCGGGTCCCTCGCGTCCGCACCCTCACAGCCCAGGCCCAGCAGCGAAACACCCAGCATCACGACCGCGGAAAAACGCAGCGACACCTTCATGGACGACTCCTACGAATGGGGGGATGCCCGGGAGGACCCCCCGGACATCTCACCTGTAGGCTTTCGCGGCGGCCAGGTGCAACGCCCTTCTGTGTCACGAACGCGATTCAGGCTTCAGGGCACGCGTGGCCATGAAGGTGGGCAGGAACGTGGAGAGCAGGTCCTTTCCCCCTTCGTACTTGTCCTCGAACAGGTTCGTGAGCACGAAGCCCGCCTCCATCTGTCCGCCCAGCTGCTCCTCCAGCGAATGGCCCACGACCATGGGCTCATCCTTGTCGGTGTAGCGGCGGCGCTCCTCGACGGTGAGGCTGGTGAAGTCCGAGTACGGCATCGTGTACTTGAGCCGCATCACGCCCTTCTCCTCGTCCACCGGGTCGAAGAGGTAGCGCACCGGGTTGCAGATGCCCGACAGGAGCACGCCGCCCGGCCGCAGCACGCGGAAGGCCTCGCGCCACACCGGGAGAATCTCCTCCGCGAAGCAGTTGGAGCACGGGTGGAAGATGAGGTCGAAGCTCCCGTCGGCGAACGCGGACAGGTCGCGCATGTCGCCCTCCACGTACTGGAGGGTGAGTCCCTCGCGCTCGGCCACGTTGCGGTCCTGCGCCAGCTGCGCGGGCGAGTTGTCGAACACGGTGACGTTCGCGCCCGCCGCCGCGAGCACCGGACACTGCTGGCCGCCCGCGCTCGCCAGGCCCAGCACGTCCTTGCCCTTCAGGTCCCCGAACCACGCGCGAGGCACGGGCTTCGTCGGGGTGAGCACCACGCTCCAGTCGCCCCGTCGCGCGGCGGCGATGACCTCCGGATCCACCGGCAGCGTCCATCGGTTGCCGCGTCCCACCTCGCCGTTCCACGCCTCGCGGTTGTACGTCCGCACGTCCAGGTCAGTCTTCATGCAGCACCCGTCCTTCCATGCCCCCGGCCACGGTGACGACCTCGCCCGTCACGTGTCCGGAGATGCGATCCGACGCAAGCGTCACCACGACGCGCGCCACGTCCTCCGGCTGCCCCACCTTGCGCAGCGGCATCGTCCGCGTGACGCGGCCGACGAATTTGGGGTCACCCAGCTTGTCGCGGTTGCGATCCACTTCCGTCCAGCCCGGGCACACCACGTTGACGCGGCCCATGGGCGCGATGCGGTGCAGTTCGTTCTTCAGGCTCTTCACGAAGCCCGCCGCCAGCGCGCCCTTCGCCGCCGCGTAGTCCGTGTGGCCCGCCTCACCGAAGAGGCCCGCCGTGGAGCTGATGATGACGATGGTGCCCGTGCCCGTGGTCTCCACGTGGCGCAGGAACGCGCGGCAGCTCAAGAACACGCTGTCCAGGTTCTGCGCCAGCGTGCGCCGCCAGCGCTCCAGCGACATCCGCCACAGCGGCTCATCGGGTGCGGGATAGACGCCGGTGTTGCACACCAGCACGTCCAGCCGGCCCAGGTCCTTCACCGCCTGGGGCACCAGCGCGTCCACGTCCGCCTCCACCGTGAGGTCCGCGCGCACGGCCGCGCCGCCCACCTCTCGCGCCAGTGCCGCCGCCTTCTCCTGGCTGCGGTGGTAGTGCACCGCGACCTTCGAGCCCTCGCCCGCGAACGCCCGCACCAGCGCGGAGCCGATGCCGCCCGCGCCGCCCGTCACCAGCACGCCCTTGCCCTGCAGTCCCGTGTCCATCGCTGCGCGACTCCTCGTGGGCTCCCGTCAGAGCGGGAGGAATGCGCGGCATGATGCCCGAGCCATCCGGCGCGGACAGCCGGGACGTAGGGGCGGTGTCGGCGGGTGCGCTGCGTGCCGGGCAGCGGGACGAAATGCGCGGCGAGAACCTGACAGCGACGCGCTACGGCGTGGACAGCCGCGCGCGGATACCCGCCACGAGCAGGTCCAGCCCGAAGGCGAACCGGCGGTCGAAGTCGCGGTCCAGGATGGCGTCCACCGCGCCGGCCGCGTGCGGATAGCGCGCCGAGGCGAGCTGACGCAGCGCCCCTTCCCGCTCCTTCGCTTCGGCGTCCTGCGCGGTGAAGCCCTGCTCCTCGATGGTGAAGCCGAGCACGTAGTCGAGCACGGTGAAGGCCGCCCAGCCCGCCGCTCGCGAGTCGAACCCCGCCCGAGTCAGCGCGCCAATCACGGTGTCGGAGACGCGCAGCGTGTGCTCGGACACCACGATGGTGCCGGCGTAGACGCGGGCGCCGTCCCGGTGGGCCAGGAACGCGCGCCGCAGCTCCTCCGCCACGGTGCGCACCACCGGCTCCCACGGTGACTCCGGCGTCAGCGTGCGCGCCACGTCCCGCACCAGCGTGTCCGCCATCGCGTCCAGCAGGGCCTGCTTGCCCGGGAAGTGCCAGTACAGCGACGGGGCCTGGATGGAGAGCGCCTTCGCCAGGACGCGCATCGTGAGGCCCTCCAGGCCGTGATCGTCCAGCAGCGTCCACGCCGCCGCCACCACCTGCTCCCGCTGGATTCGCATGCCCGCGCTGCCCCTCGCTGGCTTGACAATCTAACGCCGTTAGTCGATCCCTAACAACGTTAGTTTGACGCCTTCGGGCGGGAGGTCGGTCATGGCGGAGGTCCTTGATGTGGCGGTGGTGGGGGGAGGTCCCACCGGGCTGTGGCTCGCGTGCGAGCTGGCGCTGGGGGGCGTTCGGGTGGAGCTGTTCGAGCGGCGCGTGGAGGCCGTGCGCGAGTCCCGGGCGCTGACGCTGCATCCGCGTTCGCTGGAGGTGCTGGCCCTGCGAGGGCTGGAGGGCCGGTTCCTGGAGCGGGGACGGCCGCTGCCCACCGGCCACTTCGCGATGCTCGACACGCGCCTGGACTTCAGCGTCCTGGACACGCGCTTCCCCTACACGCTGTTCCTTCCGCAGGCTGTGACGGAGGCCCTGCTGGAGGAACGGGCGCGGGAGCTCGGCGTGGCCGTGCGGCGCGGCCACACGGTGGAGTCCCTGCGACAGGACGACGAGGGCGTGGACCTGGAGGGATCCACGGACGCGGGCACGTTCCGCATCCGGGCGCGCTTCGTGGTGGGCGCGGACGGAGCCCGGAGCGCGGTACGGAGGCTTTCGGGCATCCCGTTCCCGGGGACGGACGTGACGCGCACATCGGTGTTGGGCGACGTGACGTTGGGCGCGCCGCCGGCCCAGCCCGCCCTCGGCATCTCGAACGAGCGCGGCGGCGTGATGGTGGTGCCCATGTCGCCGGGCATCCACCGAATCGTCGTGAATGATCCGCTCCGGGAGAAGGCGCCGGTGCGCGAACCCGTCACGCTGGAGGAGCTGCGGGAGAGCACGCTGCGCATCGCGGGTTCTGACTTCGGCATGCGCGAGCCCCGGTGGCTGTCCCGCTTCGGCAACGAGACGCGGCTCGCGGAGCGCTACCGCGAGGGACGCGTGCTGCTCGCGGGCGACGCCGCGCACATCCACTTCCCGGCGGGAGGCCAGGGGCTCAACGTCGGCCTGCAGGACGCGATGAACCTGGGATGGAAGCTCGCGGCGGTGGTGAAGGATGGTGCGCCGGAGGCATTGCTCGACAGCTACTCGCGCGAGCGTCGTCCCGTGGGTGAAGCGCTGATCCACAACACGCTGGCGCAGACCGCCCTCATGGGCGCCACACGGGAGACGCTGGCGCTGCGCGAGTTGCTGAGCGGATTGCTCCGTGAGCCCCGGCTGAACCGCCAGCTCGCGGACAACATCGGGGCGCTCGACGTGGGCTACGCGCCGCTGGATGTGCCCGCGCCCCAGACACCCTCACCGCTGCTGTCCGAGTGGTGCGGCCGACGCCTGAGCGACGTGGAGCTCGGCACGGACGCGCGGCTCTACGCGGCGCTGCATCCGGGCCGGTGGTTGCTGCTGGGTCTGGGCGAGGACGACGCACGCCCCCTGCCCCGCTGGGAACCCGGCTGGCCCTCCCAGGTGACGACGCTGCGCGGTCGCCTGGGACGCGCGGACTTCGAAGGCGTGGGCGGCCTGCTGGTGCGTCCGGACGGCCATGTCGGCTGGGCCTGGGCCGCGTAAGCAGCCGGGAGGCCGCACCGCTTTCGATCATCGCGGAGACGAAACACGAAGGCCCGGGGCGGGTCCGCTCCCGGGCCTCACGTGATGGCTCCGCGTGTGAAACCTCAGCCCAGGCGCAGCAGCTGCCGGGCCTGCTCGGGGGAGGCAATCTCACGACCGGCGGCACGGGCCCGCTTCGCGGCCTCCGCCACCAGCTCGAAGTTGCCCTTCGCGAGCACGCCCTTGGACAGGTAGATGTTGTCCTCCAGGCCCACGCGCGCGTTGCCGCCGCGCTTCGCGGCCTCTTCCACGAACGGGAGCTGCTGGCGCCCCACGCCCGCCACCGTCCAGGAGCTCCCCTCCGGCAGCGAGGCGATCATGAAGTCCAGCACCTCCGGCCGCGCCTGCAGCGTGCCCGGCACGCCCAGCACGAAGTCGAAGTGCGCCGGCAACTCCACCAGCCCCTCCTTCGCCAGGTAGCGCGCCTCGTCGATCATCCCGACGTCGAAGCACTCCAGCTCCGGCTTGAGGCCAATGCTCTTGATGCGCTTCGCGATGTCGCGCACCAGCGGCCGGGGATTCCAGAACACCTCTTCCCCGAAGTTCACCGTGCCCGTGGTGAGCGTGGCCATGTCCGGCTTGTCCGCTCCCGTGAGCGTGAGCCCGCCGCACCGCTCGTCCACGCCCATGCCCACCGCGCCGCCCGTGGACACCTGGACGAGCACGTCCGTGCGCTTGCGGATGGCTCGGATGGCCGCGCGGAACAGCTCCGCGTCCTGCGACGGCTTGCCCTCCGCCGTGCGCACGTGGATGTGCACCATCGCCGCGCCGGCCTCGCGGCACTTCGCCGCGTCCTCCGCGATCTCCTCCGCGGTGATGGGCAGGTACGGCGTCTGCTCGCGCGTCGTCTCCGCGCCCACCAGGGCGGCGGTGAGGACCATGGGCCTGCTCATCGCTTCACCCGCTGCTTGTCCTTCGGAACGACGCAGGTCCCGGAAGCGCGGCACACCACCACCGCCTCCGGCAGCACGTCCGCCGCCGAGTCATTCACGTCCGTCCGGGGCTTGATGACCTTGCGAGCCTCGAAGCGCATCTTCCGCGACGTGTTGCCCTCGCTGATGATCTCGCCCTCCGCCTCGATGAAGTCGCCCGCGTACACCGGGGCCAGGAACTCCACGGAGTCGTAGGCGCGGAACAGGCCCTCGTCCCCGTCCGAGCGGATGCACAGCTCCGTGGCCACGTCCCCGAACAGACCGAGCATCCGCGCCCCGTCCACCAGGTTGCCGCCGTAGTGCGCGTCGTGGCTGCCCATGCGCAGCCGCAGTACCGCCTTGGTGCCAGTGCTCACGTGGGTTCCCCCTGGTAGTGGGAGTCCGCGGACTCCGTGCCCTCTTTCTTCATCACCGCGTGCACGATGTAGTTCGCCACGTCGGACGGCTTGGTGCCCGCCCCGAAGCCCGCGTCGAAGCCCAGCTCCAGCGCCAGCTTGTGGTCCACGCGCGGCCCGCCCAGCAGCAGGAGCGTCTTGCCGTGGATGCCCGCCGCCTTCGCCGCGTCGATGAACTGGCGCGAGTTGTCCTTGTGCACGTCGCGCTGCGTGACGACCTGGGACACCAGGATGGCGTCCGCGTGCTTCGCGGTGGCCTTCTTGATCAGGTCCTCGTTGGGCACCTGGCTGCCCAGGTTGAACGCCTCGAAGCCGGGGTAGCGCTCCAGGCCGTAGTCGCCCGCGTAGCCCTTCATGTTCAGGATGGCGTCGATACCCACCGTGTGCGTGTCCGTGCCCGTGCACGCACCGAAGACGACGATGCGCCGGCGCACCTTCTCCTTGATGAGCGCGTTGAGGTCGTTGAACCCCATCTTGCGCACCACCACCTCCGGCACGTCGATCTCCGCGTAGTCCAGCGTCACGTTGGAGCGGGCGTAGACGACGAAGAACGTGTACTGGTCCGCCGCGCGCTCGGCGGCGGCCACCTTCACGTCCGTGAAGCCCATCTTCTTCGTGAACTGGGCGGCGGCCTCCTTGGCCTTCTCCGACAGCGGCACCGGCAGCGTGAACGACAGCTGCACCATGCCGTCGTCGCGACGGTCGCCGTAGGGGCGGATGATCTGCTTGCTCGGCTTCACCATCGAACTAGCCCTTCTTGCCCTTGGGCGGCGTGAACGACACGCTGGTGCCCACCTTCTCGGCCACCGCGGCGAAACGGTCCTTCTTGCCCTGCTCCATGTAGAAGACCACCGACCAGGTCGTCTTCCCGTTGCAGCCCACGTACGTCACGGTGTCCACGTTGCCGCTGCCGTCCGGCGCCGCGTCCGTGTCCATCTTCGTGGCCGCCGGCTGACCTCCGACCTTCAGCATCGTCCAGCTGTCGCCGCCCATGTTCGCGAGGATCTTCGTGCGGCACAGCTCCGCCTTCATGCCCGCGGTCTGCACCGTGCCCACGTCCACCATGAAGTACGCGTCGCCAGAGGGCGCCAGGAACTTCTCCGAGCCGTCCACGCTGGAGCGCGTCCACGCCGCCGGGGCCTTCAGCGCGATGTTCTTCACCGTGACGCTGCTCAACGCATCCGCGCTGCCGCCCGCGGCCACCATCACGGCAACAAAGGTACTCAGGATCATGACGCCTCCAGCATTTCCAGGAACGGATTGAAGTAATCCGGCGCCTTCTCCAGCACGCCGTCCAGGCCCTTGCCACCGGTCTCCTCGCGCTTCACGTCGCCGAAGCGCCCCTTGCCGATGGCCGCCACCATGCCCTCGGTGTGGCACTCGCGCAGCAGCTCCTCCGCCTTGGCGAAGACCTCCCGCGCGCGGTTGGCGATCTTCCCGTCCTCGCGAACGGTGAACTCCTCGTCGATGCCCCGCGCCGCGCGGTGGATGTACGACGCGGACTTGAGCGCCACGTACCGGTCCGCGAGCAGCGGCGTGTGCATGGCCTCCGTCATCATGCCCAACAGCTGGATGCCCTGCCGCGTCCAGATGGCCACCAGGTCCGCCATCACGTCGTACGCGTGGCTGAAGAAGATGTCCGTCTCCTTGTGCTTCGTGGGCGGCATGTACTTGAGCGGCGCGTCCGGGAAGCAGCGGCGCACCAGCATCGCCTGCGACAGCTCCAGCAGCAGCGTGTCGTCGCGGTACGGGTCGATTTCGTACGAGTGCCCGATGCCCAGCTGCCAGTCCTTGAGGCCCGCGCGCTTGGCGAAGCACTCGTTGATGAACTGGCTGGCGATGACGGTGTGGGCCGCGTCGTACGCGTCCGCGGTGGTGATGTAGTTGTCCTCGCCGGTGTTGATGATGATGCCGGCCAGGGCGCAGATGCGGCGGCTGAAGTACTGGTCGATGAACGTCCGCCGCATGTTGATGTCGCGGAAGAGGATGCCGTACATCGCGTCGTTGAGGAGCATGTCCAGCCGCTCGTACGCCGCGCAGAAGGCGATCTCCGACATGCACAGGCCGGACGAGTAGTTGGTCAGCTGGATGTAGCGCTTGAGCTTGCGGCTCTCGTCATCCAGGGCCTCGCGCATCACGCGGAAGTTCTCCTGGGTGGCGTAGGTGCCGCCGTAGCCCTCCGTCGTCGCGCCGTGCGGCACGTAGTCCAGCAGCGACTGCGCCGTGGAGCGGATGACCGCGATGACGTCCGCGCCCGCCTGCGCCGCCGCGCGCGCCTGGTCCACGTCGTCGTAGATGTTGCCGGTGGCGACGATGACGTACTTGTGCGGCGCGGGCGACATGGGGAATTGCTCGCGCAGGGCGTTGCGCTGGGCGATGCGGGACTTCAGCTCCGCCATCGCCGCGCGAGCCTCCTCGCGCACGGCGTCCCGCAGGTTGGCCTCCATCTCTGGAGACAGCGCGCCCAGCTTGTCCGTGGGCAGCGCGGTGATGCGCTCCACGGCGTCCAGTGGACTGCTGGCGCCCAGCTGAAGCGCGCGGCCGTACCAATACGCGGCGCCCCGATTGAGCACTCCGGCGGACTGCAGCTTGTCCACCATGAGGTTGGCCAGGGGTACGCCACGCGTACCCGCGCCGGAAATGCCAAAGAAGCGCAAGACGGTGCGCTCATTGGAAACAGTGGTGTTGCGTTGGATGAGGTCGAAGATCGGATTGACGATCTCGTCCGCCAGCTTGCGCGCCTCGGCAATCCGCGCGTCGTCGATGAACGGGCCTGACATGCGCGCACCCTACCCGAGCCCCGCGTCCTTCGGCTCAAGAACGCGGCACCCGCACCGCCAGCAAACGATGCCGCACCGCGCCTCTTGAATGGCGAGACGCATCACACAAAAGCCTTCTCACCGAAATGTCACTGCACGCTTGAGCACCGATAAAGCGGCGATCAACGCCACCGCCACTTCGGTTCAAACACCGAAATGCCGGTGATCAGGCTGAGACCTCCGCACTCAAACCATTGAAATTACACAAGGTGAACGTTCGGCACGAGGCGTGCTCTAGGGGTGGCCCGGTTCCCCCGTAACCCAAGGAGTTCCCCTTGAACCGACGCTCGTTGATGTTCGCCGTCCTGCTGTCTGGCGCCCCCGTCCTCGCCGCCGGCAATCCCCCGCCCATCACCACCGACTCGGGCGCGCCGCTGGGCACGAACCAGAGCTCCAAGACGGCCGGCCCGCGGGGCGGCATCCTCCTGGAGGACTTCGCCCTCATCGAGAAGCTCGCGCGCTTCGACCGTGAGCGCATCCCGGAGCGCGTGGTGCACGCGCGCGGCGTGGGCGCGTACGGCTCCTTCGAGAGCTACGGCGACTTCTCCAACCTCACGCGCGCGTCCGTCTTCTCCCAGAAGGGCAAGAAGACGCCGATGTTCGTGCGCTTCTCCACGGTCATCCACCCCAGCGGTTCACCGGAGACGCTGCGCGACCCGCGCGGCTTCGCGCTGAAGTTCTTCACGGACGAGGGCAACTGGGACCTGGTCGGCAACAACCTGCCCATCTTCTTCATCCGTGACGCCATCAAGTTCCCGGACATGGTGCACTCGCTGAAGCCGTCCCCCATCACCAACCGGCAGGACCCGAACCGCTTCTTCGACTTCTTCAGTCACCAGCCGGAATCCACGCACATGCTCACCCAGCTCTATACGGAGCTGGGCATCCCGGCGAGCTACCGGCAGATGGACGGCAACGGCGTGCACGCGTTCAAGTTCGTCAACGCCAAGGGCCAGGTGAAGTACGTCAAGTTCAACTGGAAGTCGCAGCAGGGCGTGAAGGGCCTCACCGTGGAGGAGGCCACGAAGCTGGGCGGCGAGGACTTCCAGCACGCCACGCACGACCTCTACACGAACATCCAGGCCGGCAAGTTCCCCTCGTGGGAGCTGAGCGTGCAGGTGCTGGATCCCAAGGACCTGGACGGCTTCACGTTCGATCCGCTGGACGCCACCAAGGAGTGGCCCAAGGACAAGCTGCCTCCGGTGAAGCTGGGCAGGTTCACCCTCAACAAGATGCCGGACAACTTCTTCGAGGAGACGGAGCAGTCCGCCTTCTCCCCGGGCGTGATGCCGCCGGGCATCGAGCCGTCCGAGGACCGGCTGCTGCAGGGCCGCCTCTTCTCCTACGCGGACACGCAGCGCTACCGCCTGGGCGCCAACTACCTGTCGCTGCCGGTGAACCGCGCGCGCGCCGCGGTGGAGAACAACAGCCAGGCCGGCGCGATGAACAGCGGCAACACGAAGTCGGACGTGAACTACGAGCCCAGCATCACGCGTGAGACGCAGGACACGCCCTCCGCCCTCTTCTCCAACGCGCCGCTCACCGGCACCACGCAGCAGCGCCCCATCGCGAAGACGGACAACTTCGCGCAGGCGGGCGCCTTCTGGACGGCGCTCGACGCGGTCGGCAAGGAGCGGCTCATCCAGAACCTGGCTGGCGACCTGGGCCAGGTGCGCGACGCGAAGGTCAAGGCGCGCATGGTGGGCCACTTCTACGCGGCCAACGCGGACTACGGCACGCGCCTGGCCAAGGCCGTGAACGTGAAGCTGGACGACGCGAAGGCCACCATCGCCCCGCTCGCCACCACCGGCCAGCCGTGACCTGACGCACCGGGGCCGCCGGTGACGCCACGGCGGCCCCCTCTCTCCTTCACGCTTCCTTCGCCGGAGACGCCCTCATGGTTCGCAAGCTGCTGCTCGGTTCGTTGGGTCTGGTGATGCTGGTGTGCACGGTGCTGACCGCCGCGTGGATGTCCCTGCGCGCTCCAGCGACGCCCGCCGGACGGCTGCTCGCCACCAGCGACGCGGAGCGCTACCTGCTCGCCGCCGCGCGCGAAGGCGAGACGGACATCGTCCAGGGGCTGGTCAAGGCCGGCACGCCCGTGGAGGCCCGCGACACGCGAGGCTTCTCCCCCCTCATCCTCGCCGCCTATCACGGCCACACCCGGACGGTGCAGGCGCTGCTCGACGCCGGGGCGGACGCGTGCGCGGGTGACAACCGGGGCAACACGGCCCTCATGGGCGCCGCCTTCAAGGGCTACGCGGACGTGGTGAAGCTGCTCTCCGCCCAGCCCTGCGCGGTGGACCAGACCAACCGGCTGGGCCAGACGGCCCTGATGTTCGCCGTCCTCTTCGGCCGCACGGAGGTGGCCGACCAGCTGCGCCACCAGGGAGCCTCCCCCGCGGTGCGCGACGCCAGCGGCCGCTCCGCCAATGATTGGGCCCAGAC